>CAZUDR010000029.1:0-15372 GCA_964618715.1 uncultured Undibacter sp.
GTCCACCTCGATCTCCGCCGGCCTCGGCATGGCGGTCGCGCGCGACCTCGCCGGCAAAGACAACAATGTCATCGCCGTCATCGGCGACGGCGCCATGTCGGCGGGCATGGCCTATGAGGCGATGAACAATGCCGGCGCGATGAACTCGCGGCTGATCGTCATCCTCAATGACAACGACATGTCGATAGCGCCGCCGGTCGGTGCCATGTCGGCCTACCTGGCGCGGCTGATCTCGGGCAAGACCTACCGCACGCTACGCGACATCGGCAAACAGCTTGCGCACCACCTGCCCAAATTCTTCGAGGAACGGGCTGCGCGCGCGGAGGAATACGCCCGCGGTCTGGTCACCGGCGGAACGCTGTTTGAAGAACTGGGATTTTTCTATGTCGGCCCGATCGACGGCCACAACCTGGATCACCTCCTCCCCGTCCTTCGCAATGTACGCGACGCCGAGGCGGGTCCGATCCTCCTCCACGTGGTGACGCAAAAGGGCAAAGGCTATGCCCCGGCGGAGAACTCCGCCGACAAGTATCATGGCGTGGTCAAGTTCGACGTTGCCACCGGCGCGCAGGCCAAGTCGAAGGGCAAGGCTCCGCAATATACGAAGGTGTATGCGCAAAGCCTGGTCAGCGAGGCACGCAAGGACGACAAAATCATTGCGATCACCGCGGCGATGCCTTCGGGCACCGGCCTTGATCTGTTCGAGAAGGAGTTTCCCGAACGTTTCTTTGATGTTGGCATCGCCGAGCAGCACGCTGTGACCTTTGCCGGCGGGCTGGCAACCGAAGGGTTCAAGCCGTTCGCCACCATCTATTCGACCTTCCTGCAGCGCGCCTACGATCAAGTGGTGCACGACATCGCCATTCAGCGGCTTCCGGTGCGGTTTGCGCTGGATCGCGCCGGCCTGGTCGGCGCCGACGGCCCCACCCACGCGGGCTCGTTCGACGTCGCCTATCTCGGCTGCCTGCCCGGCTTCGTGGTGATGGCGGCGGCGGACGAGGCCGACTTGGTTCACATGGTCGCGACGCAGGTCGCCATCGACGATCGTCCGAGCGCGGTGCGCTATCCGCGTGGCGAGGGCATCGGTGTACCCATGCCGGAGGAAGGCAAGCCGCTGGAGATTGGCAAAGGCCGCGTGCTGCAGGAAGGCAGCAAGGTCGCCCTCTTCTCGTTCGGCGCCCGACTGGCCGAGTGCCTGAATGCAGCCAGGGAACTCGCGGCCTACGGGCTGTCCGCGACGGTGGCCGACGCCCGCTTTGCCAAGCCGCTCGATATCGATCTGCTCACGCGGCTCGCCCGTGAGCATGAAGTGCTGATCACCATCGAGGAAGGCGCGATCGGCGGCTTCGGCAGCCACGTGCTGCAGGCGCTGGCCGAACACGGCATGCTCGACCGCGGACTCAAGGTCCGCAGCATGGTGCTGCCTGACATCTTCATCGACCAGGATTCGCCGGCTGCCATGTATGCGACCGCCGGGCTCGATGCCAAGGGCATCGTCGCCAAGGTGTTCGAGGCGCTGGGGAAGGAAGTCGCCAACGCGACAGTAAAGCTGGCGTAAGGCCGCTCAGACTTCCCTACGTTTGACGTTGGGCTGGAGCCGCCAGGTGACGCGGCCTACCTCCTCTTTCTCGAACAACTGCGCGACCGAAATCTCGTAAGCATTGTTGCGGAATTTTTCCGGAATATGCACGAGGAGACGCATCGGCGTTCTCGACTTGGTAGGGAACTCCGCCGCCGGCAGCAGGCGTATTCCCGGGGCCGGCAAGGGAATGTGCACCACCTTGCGCATCCCGATCAGTTCCATCTGATTGCTCAGCAACCGCAGCCGCCGCGCGAAGCTAATCGGGGCTTCGAGGAATGCCTTGGCACCTTTTGGCAGCCGCGCGCTGATCAGAAGCTGGAACGGCCGAACCCGATCAAAGGCACCAGGTGCCAGGAATGGCAGGGCAACAAAGCCCTTGGGTGTCTCCGGATCGGCCGCGGGATCATTGTTTTCTACATTGAAGTTACGCCAGGTGACATTGTTGTTGTTGCGGATGAACGTCCGAAAATTGTCCCAGTTGGACAGATCGCCTGGGGAAGGCGCAGGATCCAACGCATTTCCAACGAGGCCGACGAAACAGTAGTGGCCCGGCCCCGGGATATCTCCCGACAACCAGGTAATGGCTGGCGAAACCGTGAGGACATCGCCGGTCGGCACATTCGGCAGAGTAGCCGTCCCGACCAAAGTCCAAAGGTCGGGCGTGACCAGCGTTGCGACCGGCGACCAATAAACCGTCGCCTCCACATTGGCTGCGTCGTTCACGCCCCGGTTGAGGACGCGGACGTAGATGAAATTATTCTGGCCCGCTTCGGCCGTGAAGCCGAGCGTATTGCTGTTCTCAGTACCACTGCCCGCGCCATATGTGCCTTGCGGGTCGGCGACGGCGGCCGGCACCAAAATGACGTCCGGGCTGGCCGAAATCGAGCCGGCATGAGGCGCGCCGGTGTCACCCACAAAATCGCGAAGATAAACGTCGGGACGAAGATTGAGGACTTCCCCGTCGATGATACCACGCAGATCGGGCATCACACCGATATCTGTGGCCTCTCCCGCGGATGGCGCCGTGTTCGTGGCGGCGTCGGAAAGTATGTCCCGCATTTGCAGTGGGCTCAGTCGGTAACCCAGCCCGGCTTCGGCAAGACCCTGGACCGCGAGCGCCGCACCTGTAACGATGGGTGAGGCGCCGGAAGTGCCGCCGAAACCTCCGGTGTATAGATCCGTGGCGCCGCCGTCATTGGAGGCGCACGACTCGATGTTCTGACCCCAGGCAAAACAGTCGATCCGTTGTCCATGCGGCGCATAGGCCAACCGCGTATGCGGAGCGGCGGAACTGGCCGCGGTCACAATAATTGCGCCGGAATCACGGAAGTCGGGACTGCCAGGGTTGAAGATCTGGCGACCGCCGGGATCTGTGAAGGTATTCATTGCAAGAGGCGGCGGCGAGCCGTTGTCCGTTCCGTTGCCGCCGGCTTCCACGACGATGATGCCCAAGGCCGTCGCCAGTCGGATAGTATCGAATTCGGCGTCGTAGGCTTCGATGGGTCCGAGCAGGTCGGCTCCGTCCACGGTAACTTGTGCTTCCAGGAGCAGCACGTCGCCGAAAGCAAGATTGTCGAGCGCGGCGATGATCGCGTCGACGCGTGTACTGCCGTGGAACGAGACGACGTTTACGCCGGCGACGTTCGGCACAATACCCACGCAGCCCAAAGTATTGTCGACCGCGCAGACTTCGCCGAGGACGGCCGTACCGTGATTACGTGACTCATCGCGGAGTACGCCGTGAAGCAAGGCGGCGCCATGGGTGGTGAGATCTTCGTGATTGAGCGTCCACCCCCGTTCCATGTCGATGAAACGCTGGCCGGCCCCGTCTCCACCGACGAAGTTCCAGGCATACTCGGCATCGATGCCATCCGGAGCGGGGTCGAGATAGCCTTGGTTCGGGGCGAGCGGATCATCGGCCGAATTGACCAGGGGATCGGGCCCGGGAATATCGAGATAGGCCACGTTCACCGCGCGCCACGACTGCAGCTCCTTGGCAAGAGCGGTAAGATCGATGGCACGCGGAGACTCGACCTCGAAATAGCCGAAGAAATTTCCAGGCTCGTAGTTGGGATCGTTGCGGCGGGCCTTTTCGACCAGCGCTCTGATCACGTCCGGCTTGGTGCGAAACAGCGGTGCCAGCGAGATGCCCGGAAAACGTTCGGTCAACTGCGTCCACGGACCAATCGCGTTTTTTTCGATGAAGTTTTCGGCGCCTTTCTCGTAGGGAATGCTGAATTCCCGTTTGAACTGCACAACGACCTTCAGCTTGTCGGTCGGCTGAGGTGAATTGGCCGATTGCTTGCGTTTTGCCATGGCTACGCCCCTGCACTGGATGCGAAACAACACCGGACGCTTGGCAGCGAGGGTGGCGCTTCTACAGAGGCCATCGATAAAGGCCGTCAACTGCGGCCATGAGCATGGCAACGCGCCATTACCTCGTGCGCGCAAACGTCTGCTCAACTTTTAAATACTATCATAAGTTGTTGATCGATTCAACGGCCGCTTTGACTGGCGACCACACGGCTATGCGCAGCCGGCGTTGGCGGACCGGTGATGAGGTGGACTGCTCGCATCGCCGGGTGGCCACGCCTATTCTGGCGGGCATGATCGACTCTCCTCGCCGCCGCGCCGACCGATTGCTGGTCGAACGCGGGCTGTTCGACAGCCGCGCCAAGGCACAGGCCGCCATCGCGGCCGGTCTGGTTACGGCCAATGATGTGCCGGTTCGCAAGGCCTCGGAGGAAATAGCCCTCGAGGCCACGCTGAGCGCGACACCCGCGCACCCATTTGTCTCGCGCGGCGGCGTGAAGCTGGCAGCCGCCCTCGACCATTTCGGTTTCGACGTGAGCGGCAAGGTGTGCCTCGACGTCGGGGCCTCCACCGGCGGCTTTGTCCAGGTGCTGGTCGAGCGCGGCGCGCGAAAGGTCTATGCGGTCGACGTCGGCCGCGGCCAGCTGCATGAAAGTCTGCGCACGCAGCCGGCGATCACCGTGCTGGAGGAAACGGACATCCGCGAGATTGTCCCCGAGCTGATCGACCCCTCCCCCGAGGTCATCACAGTCGACGTGAGCTTTGTCTCGCTCAAGCTCGTCCTTCCCGCCGCGCTGGCGCTTGCCGCGGCACCGTCCCGCCTCGTCGCGCTGGTCAAGCCGCAATTCGAGGTCGGCCGCGCAAGGCTGAAAAAAGGCATTGTCCGCGATGGCGCGGCGCACAAGGCTGTTTGCGACGACATCGCTGAATTTGTCGCCTCGCTCGGCTGGCGCGTGGTCGGTGTCGTGCCGTCACCGATTGCCGGCGGCGACGGTAATCTCGAGTTCCTGCTCGGAGCGGTGCGTGACTGAGCAACTGACGATTGACCGCCTCGGTCACCGCGGCGACGGCATGGTCGATGCTCCGCAGGGGCCGATCTATGTGCCGTATACACTTCCCGGAGAGACGGTGACGGTAGACCGCGCGCCCGGCCATCCGGACCGCCGTCATCTCGTCCACGTCGACAAGCCGAGCGCCTCGCGCGCGCAGCCGATCTGCAAGCATTTCGGCCAATGCGGCGGCTGCACCCTGCAGCACTGGATCCTTGCCGACTATCATGTGTGGAAACGCAGCCTCGTTGTCGAAGCGCTGGCCACGGCCGGGCTTGACGCACCCGTCGACGCGCTGATCGACGCGCATGGCGACGGCCGGCGCCGTGCCGTGCTTCATGCGCGCCGCGGCACCCACGATGTGCTCGAGGTTGGTTTCACCGCGCCGCGCGCCCACCACGTGGTCGCCATCGACGCCTGTCCTGTGCTGGCCCCGGGCCTCGCGGGTACCATCGAGACAGCCTGGGCAGTCGCGGAGACGCTCAGGGTCACCGGCAAGCCGCTCGATATCCAGGCGACCGCGACGGATTCGGGCATCGATATCGACCTGCGCGGTTCCGGACCGCTGTCGCCCGACAGGATGGCGGCGCTGGCGCGCATTGCCGACAGGCACCGGCTCGCCCGCCTCACCCGCCATGGCGAACTGGTGGCGCAGGTCACGCAACCCTGCGTCACCGTCGGCCGCGCGCGTGTTCCGCTGCCTCCCGGCGCTTTCCTGCAGGCGACCGCCGCGGGCGAAGCGGCGCTCGCGGAGCTGGTTGGCGGACACGTCGGCAAGGCCAGACGCGTCGCCGACCTGTTCGCCGGAATTGGCACGTTTGCCTTGCGGCTGGCCGAACACGCGCGTGTCACCGCCGCCGACAGCGAACCCGACGCGGTAGCCGCGCTGCAACGTGCTGCTTCCACCACGAGCGGTCTGAAGAAAGTCGAAGCGTCCGTGCGCGACCTGTTTCGCCGGCCGATGGTGGCTGGCGAACTCGGGGGTTTCGATGCGGTGGTGTTCGACCCGCCACGCCAGGGGGCGGAAGCGCAGGCGCGCGAACTGGCGCGCAGCACCGTTCGCACCGTGGTCGCGGTCTCGTGCGACGCGATGACCTTTGCCCGCGATGCGCGCATCCTGACTGATGGCGGCTACACGCTGGCCGGCGTCACACCGGTCGACCAGTTCCGCTACACGCATCACGTCGAGCTGGTGGCGAAATTCGTGCGCTAGCGCGGGTTGTCGAAGTCGCTGCCGCCGCCCCAGCGCTCCTGCCAGAGGCGCTCGCCGATGGTACAGGGAATGCGCGGCTTCTCGGCGGAAGCCGGTATCACGCGCGGTTCGGGCGTGCGGCCGGCAATCTCCAGCACCAGCTTGGTGCGCGTCGCCCGGATGAACTCGGAGCGGTCGCGGATCGGCACCACGAAGGCGCCCGGCCCGCCAATCACACAGTCTTCGTAGTAGATGTCGAGATGATCGATATCCATCATGCCGCTGAAAGGCCGCTTCAGCATCAGCGGCAGCCCGTTGATCGTGATGCCGGCGGCCACGACGTCGTCGCGGGTCGGGGCCACCAGGGTGCCCGAATTGTTGGCGCCGTCACCGGAAACGTCGATCACCCGGCGCAGCCCGCGGTAGCCGCTGTTGTCAAACAACGTGCTGGAGAATTTCAGCGCTCCGGAGATCGAGGTGCGCGAGGCGCGCCGGTACGGCGCCCGGCCGAGTTCCGCAGCGACCGCGTCCGCTGCCTCCGGGCCGTCGATCAGCCGCCATGGCATGACGGTCTGCTGATCGTGTTGTCCGGCC
The DNA here is from genome assembly GCA_964618715.1 of uncultured Undibacter sp. Classification (GTDB taxonomy): domain Bacteria; phylum Pseudomonadota; class Alphaproteobacteria; order Rhizobiales; family Xanthobacteraceae; genus Pseudolabrys. The sequence goes on from CAZUDR010000029.1 coordinate 6,731, forward strand.
CACTCGATGTACGTGATCGCGATCTTGCCGTGCGCGCCCTCGCGCAGCGCCTGGAGGAACTCTTTTGACGTGAGCGCCAGCCGATAGCCCTCGCGCTGCAAGGCCTGCTCGTCCGGATCCATCGAGTAGGAAATGTCGACGGCGAGCACCAGCTCGACATCGACCGGAACGGCATTGGCGCTCCTGTCAGCCAGACGCGGCAGCGAGTAGGCACTGTGTCCGGTGACGACAAGCGCGGCGGCGACAAAAAAGGCGGCAGCCGCGACGCAGCTACCGCTCAAAACAAGAAGTCGTCGCCCCATGGTGTTCTCTCCCCGGAAGGGGTGCAAAAGGTTGGCACGCCATCCGAGGCAAAAACAAGGCGAATGTTGCCGCTGTGATCAGCCTTCCAAGGTTTCCGTGCCGGCGATCTCGATGCCGAATCCGCCCAGACCCACATAGGTGCGCTGGCTGGAGGCCAGCAACCGAATCGAGCTGATTTCGAGATCCTTGAGAATCTGCGCACCAAGACCGATTTCGCGCCATTGCCGCGAGCGGGCGGCGTCGGCGCCGGTATCGCCCTGGTGCGGGATTTCCGCCACCGGAACGCCGGCGGTTCCATCGCGCAGAAAAACAAGCACGCCCCGGCCTTCCGCCTTGAATCGGGCCAGCGCGGCACGAATTGTTTTGGCGCCACCGAAGATATCGCCGATCACATCGGCGCGGTGCAGCCGCGCCGGCACCTCACGGCCGTCGCCCAGTTCGCCAAAAACAAACGCCATGTGATGAACGCGATCGAATGGCGTCACATAGGCATAGCCCCTGAGCGGACCAATTTCGGAATCCACTTCGAACTCGCCCACGCGCTCGACCAGCTTGTCCCTGTTCTGCCGGTACGCAATCAGCTCGGCGATGGAGATATGCAAAAACTTGTGCTTCTGCGCGAAGGCTGCCACCTCGGGTCCACGCATCACCGAACCGTTGTCGTTCATCAGTTCGGCCAGCACGCCGACCGGCGGTAATGAAGCGAGTCGGCAGAGATCGACACATGCCTCGGTGTGACCGGAACGCATGAGCACACCGCCCTGGCGCGCAACCAGCGGAAACACGTGACCGGGCCGCACAAAGTCGGCGGCACCACTGTTGTCATTGGCCAGCGCGCGAACCGTATTGCAACGCTCTTCCGCCGAAATGCCGGTGGTAAGTCCGTGACGCACATCGACCGAGACAGTGAATGCGGTGCCGAGCGGCGCATTGTTTTGCGCCACCATCGGATCGAGATGCAGGCGGCGGGCATGCTCGACACCGAGCGGCGCGCAAACGATCCCCGACGTATTGCGGATGATGAAGGCCATCTTTTCCGGCGTGCACAACGAGGCGGCGATGAAAAGATCGCCTTCGTTCTCGCGGTCATGGTCGTCGGTGACCACGACGATTTCGCCCCTGGCGAAGGCCTTGATCGCCGCGTCGACGCTTTGGTGTGAATCCGCCACTGTTACCTCGGACGCAACGTCAGGAGCCCGGCTGGAACGGCCATTTGGGGCCTTCGCCGACCTGCCCGCGATGCAGGAGATAATGATCGGCCAGCACGCATGCCACCATGGCTTCGCCAATGGGAACCGCACGGATGCCGACGCACGGATCGTGGCGTCCTTTGGTCACCACCTCCGTGTCGCGGCCATAACGGTCGACGGTCCTGCGCGGAATAAGGATCGACGACGTCGGCTTGACGGCGAAGCGGGCGACGATGGACTGGCCGGTGGAAATTCCGCCGAGGATACCGCCGGCGTGGTTTGAGAGGAATACCGGCTTCCCCTCGTTGCCCATGCGCATCTCGTCGGCATTGTCTTCGCCGCGCAGCTCGGCGGTGGCGAAGCCGTCGCCGATCTCGACGCCCTTCACGGCGTTGATGCCCATCAGCGCCGAAGCGAGGTCGCCATCGAGCTTGGCGTAGACGGGCGCGCCCAGGCCGGGTGGCACACCTTCCGCCACCACTTCGATGATCGCGCCGACCGAGGAGCCCTCCTTGCGCAGGCCGTCGAGGTAGCCCTCAAAGAACTTGGCCTGCCTGGCATCGGGGCAGAAAAAGGGGTTGTTGCCGACCTCGTTCCAGTCCCAGCGCGCGCGATCGATCTTGTGCGGTCCCATCTGCACCAGCGCGGCACGGACCGTCAATCCGGGCACGATTTTGCGGGCGATCGCTCCGGCCGCCACCCGCGCCGCGGTTTCGCGCGCGCTGGCACGACCGCCGCCACGATAATCGTGGAGGCCGTATTTGATGTCGTAGGTATAGCCGGCATGGCCGGGCCGGTACTTGTCCTTGATGGCCGAGTAGTCCTTCGACCGCTGATCGACATTCTCGATCATCAGCATGATCGGCGTGCCGGTGGTCACCTGCTGACCGGTGCGTTCGTCGGTGAACACGCCGGACATGATCTTCACCGCGTCCGGCTCCTGCCGCTGGGTCGTAAAGCGGGACTGGCCCGGCCTCCGGCGGTCGAGCTCGCGCTGGATGTCGGCGACGTCGAGCGGAATGCGCGGCGGACAACCGTCGACCACACAGCCGATCGCCGGGCCGTGGCTCTCGCCGAAGCTGGTGAAGCGGAACAGGTGACCGAACGTGTTGAAAGACATGGTAAATGCGATAGCGGTTCCGGCGTTGCGGGCTTGGTAGCCCGCGCCTTGGCGGCGGTCAAATATGCGCCGGATACGCGCGAATGCGTCCCGCGCCTTAACCAACGGCGCGCCCGTTATTCCTAAGATACGGAAAGATAGACAATATTTACGGCATGACGATTGCCGGAGCGGCTGGGCCTGCCCTACGCACACAGCACTTGGTGAGGAAGCCCATAAGTCCGGTTCGCCTGTCGAGCGGCGCGCGCTCCCGTAACCAGGCCATAACCCCAACGAGGACACAGCACAATGCGCAAGCTTACTGCCGTCGCAGTGGCGCTCAGCTTTCTCGCCGCCACCGGCCTGCCCGCCTTCGCCGCGCCGCAGATCAATCCGGGTATCGTGAAGACCGATACCCTGTCGGCCGCCGCCAAGAAAAAGAGCGCCAAGAAGAAAACCAGCAAGAAAACCGATGAACAAAAGTTGGAGGACAAGAAGACGGACAAGAAGTCCGGTCTGACCTCCTCGGATCTGTCGGCTGCCAAGAAAAAGTCGGCAAAGAAGACGTCCAAGAAGAAGGCGCCCAAGACGGACGACAAGGCCGACGAGAAGAAGTCCTGAGAGCGATTTCGATCTGAACCAGACGTTCCGCGAGAACGGCCGGCCCGCGCCGGCCGTTTTGCTTTCCGGACCGGCTTCAGGCGTAACGGGTGAGCTGCTCGCCCTCGAAGACGTAAACCACCCCCTGTGCAATATCGATGAGCGGCGCCGCCGCAGGCTTGGCGATGCCGAGCCACGCCATCAGTCCTCGCGCGGTACCGCCATGGGCCGTGACCACCGCATCGCGGGTGAGGTCTGCGTACCAGGTGCCCATTCGCGCCGACACCATCTCATAGCTTTCCCCGCCCGGCGGAACGAAATGCCATTTGTCGTGCTCGCGCGCGGCGATGCGCTGTGGATCCCGGTTGCGCAGCTGGGCGATGGTGAAGCCTTCCCACTCACCGAATGAAATTTCGCTGAGTGCCGGATCGGTCCGATAGCCGTCGGCCGGCAGATCCATTTCGGCCCGCGCCAATTCCATCGTCTGGCGCGCGCGGCCGAGCGGGCTCGACAGAAAATCGACGCTGGCGGGATCCCGGCCCTGCCGGGCCAGCAAGTCGCGCAAAACCCTGCCGCAATGGCCGGCCTGTTCACGGCCGCGCGCGTTCAGCGGCACGTCATGCCGGCCCTGCAGGCGGCGTGCCACGTTCCAGTCGGTCTCGCCGTGACGGATGTAGTAGAGAACGGGCCGCGCCGCGGCCATCAGACACTCGCCCTGCGCACGATCTTGCCCTGAAACCGGCAACCGCGCGTCGGAGTCATGCGCTAGTCGTCCTTGCCGACGGCAATGTCTGGCGCGTCGGGATGTTTCATACCGACGACGTGATAGCCGGCGTCGACGTGATGTACTTCGCCGGTGACGCCACTCGACATGTCGGACAGGAAGTAGACACCGGTCTTGCCGACATCCTCCAGCGTCACATTACGACGCAACGGCGTATTATACTCGTTCCACTTCAGGATATAGCGGAAGTCGCCGATGCCGGATGCAGCCAGCGTCCTGAGCGGCCCCGACGAGATCGCGTTGACGCGGATGTTCTTGGCGCCGAGGTCGGCAGCAAGATAGCGCACCGAACATTCCAGCGCGGCCTTTGCCAGGCCCATGACGTTGTAGTGCGGCATCCATTTCTCTGCACCGTAGTAGGTCAACGTGAGCAGCGAGCCGCCGTTTGTCATCAGCTTTTCGGCCCGCTGGGCGACCGCGGTGAACGAATAGCAGCTCACTGTCATGGTCTTGACGAAGTTGTCCTCGGTCGTGTCGACGTAACGGCCGTCGAGCTGATCCCTGTCGGAGAAGGCCACTGCATGCAGCACGAAGTCGAGCGAACCCCAGGCCTGCTCTACGGCAGCAAACACGGCGTCGAGGGTTTCAGGCTCGGTGACGTCGCAGTGGCCGACCACCAGCCCGTCCACCTCTTCAGCCAGCGGCTCGACCCGCTTCTTCAGCGCGTCACCCTGGTAGGTGAAGGCGAGGTCGGCGCCGTGATCGCGGCATGCGCGCGCAATACCCCAGGCGATCGACCGGTTGTTGGCCACCCCTATGATCAGGCCGCGTTTGCCGCGCATCAGACCCGCATTGTCCGGCATCAACTCCCCCGGTATGCCGGTGCACGCCGGCTGCACCCCTATGGCATAGGGTTTTTGAGCCATCAAGCAACGCGCCGGGTCGGCGGCACATCGGTGTTAATTCAATTCGGTTCCGGGAATATGATCCGGTCGGCGGGGGTTTTATTCACCGTTCGGTAGCTTTGACCGGCCGGCGTACGCAGGGATCAGGAGGCTCAATTGGCCACATTCCGCCAGCAGGTCGAGGCGACGATCCCGGCGCTGCGCCGGTATGCGCGGGCGCTCACGCGCAACGGTGACGTTGCCGACGACCTGGTGCAGGACACGCTGGTGCGGGCGCTGCGGTCGGAACACCTGTTCCACGGTGGGGACGTGCGCAGCTGGCTGTACACGATCCTGACCAACCTCAACCGCAACCGGCTGCGGTCTCTGGCGAGACGGCCGGTGCTGTCGCCGATCGGCGACAACGATGCGGCTGACCAGCCGGGACCCGAGGCGGGCCAGCGCGATATCGAGCGCGCGCTCGCCACCCTGGTGGAGGATCAGCGCAACGCACTGCTGCTGGTGGTGCTGGAAGGCCTCAGCTACCGCGAGGTGGCCGAGGTTCAGGGCGTACCGATCGGCACCGTGATGTCGCGCCTGGCGCGTGCCCGCGCGCAGATCAAGGCGTATCTGGACGGCGAGCGCCCGGCGCTTCGCCGCGTGAAATGAATGAAGAAGGTGAAGCCATGACGACACGCGATTCACCCGTAACAGAGGACGAGCTCCACGCCTATGTGGACGGCGAATTGCCCGCCGACCGGCACGAGGCGGTTGCCGCCTGGCTCGCCGAGCACCCCGATGAGGCGGCATTGGTCGCTGCCTGGCGCGCCCAGGCGGAGTCGATCCGCGCTCGCTATGGCGCGATCGCCGACGAGCCGGTGCCGGAGCGGTTGCAGCTCGACCAGGTGATGCGCAACAGCGTTACCGGCAATCGCTCATGGATCGCGATTGCGGCAGCGGCGGCCATGGTCGCATTCATGGTCGGCGGCGCCGCCGGCTGGCTGGCGCATGGCGCGTCGGCCGCAGCGCCCACGACTCTCGGCACCATCACCGCCGACGCGCTGGAAGCGCATGAACTCTACGTGGTCGAGGTGCGTCATCCGGTCGAGGTGCCGGGTAACGAGCGCGCGCACATGACCAAATGGCTGACGAAGCGGCTCGGCCACGAGCAGCGCGTGCCGGACCTTGACAGTATCGGTCTCAAGCTGGTCGGCGGCCGCCTGTTGCCGGGGCCGACCGGCGCCGCTGCGTTCTACATGTATGAAAGCGGATCGGGTGAACGCTTCACACTCTACTGCTCGAAGATTGCGGCGCCGGAAACCGCATTGCGTTTCGAGACCGGCAAGCAGTTCTCCGCCTTCACATGGGTGGAGGATGACATCGGCTACGTGGTGAGCGGACCCCCGGGGCGCGAGCGTCTCGAAGATGTGACCAAACGGATTTACGAGCAGATCGACCGCACGGCCAGCAGGAAGTCGTGACCGGTCAGGTCATGTCCTTGCGCGGGTCGTAGGGTGTCTGCTCGCGCCATTTCTTCATCAGCTCCTTGAGCTCGTCATCGGGCTTGTCGGGCAGCACGATACGCACGCTGGCGAGCAGGTCACCGGCAGCGGCCCCGGCCTTGAGACCCTTGCCCTTGAGCCGGAAGGTACGACCGGACTGGGTGCCGGCGGGGATCGTCAGTTCCACCGCGCCGTCGAGCGTCGGTACCCGCACCCTGCCGCCGAGCACGGCCTCGTAAAGCGTGACCGGCAATTCAAGCCGCAGGTCGGAGCCATCCGCCTTGAACAGCGGATGCGGGGCGACATTGACGGTAATCAGCGCATCGCCCGCCCTGCCCCCGGGACCCGGCCAGCCCTGACCCTTGAGACGTATTGTCTGGCCGCTGGTGAGGCCGGCGGGAATCTTCACCTCGACGCTTTTGCCTGTCGGCAGTTGCACCCGGGCCGAGGAGCCCCTGGCCGCGTCGTTGAGGCTGATCGTGAGCGAAGCCTGCAGGTCCCTGCCGCGACCCGGCGGCGGCGCAAAGTCCTCCGGCTCGAACTGCGCGCCGAAGCCGGGTCCACCGCCACGCGCGGCGCCGCCGAAGATGCCGCGCAGGATGTCTTCAAAGCCGCCGCCGCCGCCACCGCCGCCGCGCGTGCTCTGCTGAAAGCCGTCGGGGCCGAAGCTGAAGCTTTCGAAGTGCATGCCGCCGGGACCATGCGCGCCGGCGCCCGGGTGCGCGCCGAAACCCTCGAAGCCGCGGAAGCGCGGCTTGCCTTCGGCGTCGATCTCCCCGCGATCGAACGCCTTGCGCTTGTCGTCATCGCCAACGATCTCGTAGGCGGCGTTGAGCTCGGCAAAGCGCGTGGCCGCCTTCGGGTCGTGCTTGTTGGCATCCGGGTGCAGCTTCTTGGCGAGCCGCCGATAGGCGCTCTTGATGTCAGCGTCGCTCGCACCCTTCGACACCCCCAGGACCTCGTAGGGGTCGCGCATACCGCCCAATCTCCGTATTTCTTCCGTTGCGCCGGCCGAATGCCGGCGAGTCAGCGCATAATGTGGGGTTCCGGCAACACGGATTCAACGCGTTCGCCGCAGCGCGAGCGCTCCGTGTGAACGCACCCGAACCCGGAGTCCCGGTCCGGTCAAACCGGCGTTCGCACAGCGATCGCGCGCCAGGAACTCTTCCAGGGCTTGAGCGAGCGGACCTGCCAGACGCCCTTGCGCTGTTTGCACGCCTCGCCCTGCAGCCAGGCTTCCGACTTTCCCTTGACGTAACTGGCGAGGAAATCGCGGCAGGTCGTGCCCTTTTCGCTGTAGGCCGACGCCAGCGGAGTAATGGTACCGCGCGCACCGGTATGGGGGTTTTCCCACGGCAGGCTGGCGTCCTTGCCGCCACGGGTGAGTATCTCGCTGACGGCGGCCCGGGCATAGGCAAGGTCAGCGTCGGGCGGCAGGTCGCCCGACTGCCCGGTGCCGGGCGCCGGCTTGATCGAGCCGGTCACATCCGACTTGTCGCCGCCGAAGAAGGAGTCGAGTTGATAGGAAATGGAGCAGCCGCCACTGGCCACTGCAAGGACGACCGCAGCCCCCGTGGCCGCGCCGCGCCATAGGCTTGGGCCCCGCCATCCTTTATAACGGCTACCACGAACCTGACGGGTACCGACCCAGGTCACGCGAGCGCTCCAACGAATGTCCAAGACGGCTCCGATTGAACACCCGGTTTGGTTAACGAGTGGTGATTTCACAGCCGCCGACGACCCATTTCGGCTATTTGAGGCTTGGCTGAAGGAGGCGAGCGGCTCGGAACCGCGCGATCCGACCGCCATGACGCTGGCCACCGTCGACGCCGACGGCGTGCCCAATGCCCGCATGGTGCTGCTGAAGGGCCTGGATGAGCGCGGTTTCGTCTTCTACACCAACAAGGAGAGCCAGAAAGGCCGCGAACTGGACGCCCATCCGCAGGCGGCGCTGGTGTTCCACTGGAAGTCGCTCAACCGGCAAATCCGCATCCGCGGGCCGGTGGAGCCAGTTACCGAGGCAGAGGCGGACGCCTACTTCGCTACCCGGCCGAAACAGGCGCAGATCGGCGCCTGGGCGAGCCAGCAATCGAGACCGGTGGAAAGCCGCCTCGCCTTCGAAAAGCAGGTCGCGCTGTACGCGGCCAAATACGCGCTCGGCGACGTGCCGCGCCCCCCTTACTGGACCGGCTACCGCATCCTGCCGCTGGTCATCGAATTCTGGCACGACCGGCCGTTCCGCCTGCACGATCGCATCGAATTCCGTCGCGACAGCCAGACGGCGCCGTGGAGCAAGACGCGGCTGTACCCGTGAGCTAGATTCAGCCGTCGCATAACGCA
>CAZUDR010000030.1:0-12174 GCA_964618715.1 uncultured Undibacter sp.
ACCTTGCACAATGCCGCAGACGTCGCCATCCAGCTCAACGGCGCGCGCGGCTATTCCAAGGACACGATCCTCGAATGGATCTACCGCTATGCCCGCGCCGCGCGGCTGGTCGATGGTGCCTCCGAAGTGCACAAGATGGTTCTCGCGCGCTTCATGGGACAGGAAGGCCGCGACTTCTGGCAGTGGGGGTAGGTCCCCTTACTTGCAGCTCACCGACACGTCGACGCGCCGGTTGGTCGCGTTCGGGGTTTCGTCCGGCGTCCAGTCCTTCAGTCGCCGTTCGCCCCAGGCGGCCTCGTTGATCTGCACGTCCTGCCCGGCGAATGCGACCTTGAGCTTCTCCGCCACTTTACGCGCACGCCGTTTGGAAATCGTCAGGTTCCAGTCGTCGCGCCCCATGGTGTCGGCGTAGCCTGCAACCGAAATGGTGCAGTTCTTGCGGCCCTTGATGATGTCCTTCAGCCTGGTCGCCAGCATGGTTGCCTGGCCGTCGGGGTCGGTGCTGCCGACCTTCTCGAACGCGACGATCAATGGCGACACGGTGGCCACGGCCTGCGGACGCGCGCCTTCATCCGGCATGTCCATGTAGACCACCACGACGTCGGATGGCTGCGGTTTGCTGATCGTCTTCGCCGCCTCCTGCAAGCTGGCGATCTGCTCGGCCAGCTTGCCGCGCAGCGCCGCGGCTTCATCGACGTTGGATTTCAGACTGCCGACGGCATCGGACAGGGCGGAATTGCCGCCGGCACTGGCCGTGGCAAACGGCTGTTGCAGTTTGGCGACCGTTTCACCGATGCCTTTGACCTCCGTCGATAGTGCCGCCAGATCACGTTTCACATCCGATGGGATCGCCTGTTTGATCTCGTCAATCTTGGCGGCGATCTGTCCGGTCGGAGCGTTCTTTTGCAGATCGGCGAGTTTGCCGCTGACCGATTTCAGGTCGGCGCTGATCGTCTCGACCTTGTCGCCGAGCTGGCTGACGGCCTGCTCCGCCGGCGGGCTCTTCTGCAGGTCGGCGAGTTTTGCGCTGATCGTCTTCAGGTCGGCGCTGATCGTCTCGACCCGGGCGCCGAGTTCGGTGACGGCTTGCCCGGCCGGTGCGCTCTTCTGCAGGTCGGCGACCTTGTCGCTGATCGTCTTGAGATCAGCAAGCTTGTCGTTGATCGATTTTACGTCGGTGCCGATCGTCTCGACCCTGTCGCCGAGACCCTTTTGCGGAATGGAATTTGTAATGTCCGCCAGCGTCGTGTCGGTGGTCTTGATTGCGGTGTTCAGTTGCTCGAGCTTGTCGGCAACGCTTTTGAGCGCCGTCCCCTTTTGCAGTTCCGCCAGCGCGGCATTGGTTTTTTCGATCTTGGTGTTGAGCTCGCCCAGATGCTGCCGGATCTCCCGCGACGCGACCACGTCCTGAATCTTGGTCAGGGCAGCCTCCGTCGCCTCGACCTTGGCACTGAGCGCCGCGATCTGCCTTGCCGGATCGTTTCGCGTCACCTTCCACAGCGTGACACCGAGCAGGGCGATGACGATGACGAGGCCGGCACCCAGCCAGCCGGATCGTTGGGCATCGGTCATGGCCACATCCTCCCCCGCGATGTTTGCTTTTGTCCGTCAAGCATAAGGGCCTGCATTGCGCATGCAACCCGACAGATAACCCTGGGGAACACGTCACCGTAACAAAAGACCGTAACAAAAGGCCGCGGATCCGACAGGCACCGCGGCAATTCGTGCGGAATTTGCCGGTTGGCGTCCGCGCGGTTTGCTGCGGTGCATATCCGGCGCGGTTCCCTCACGCCGCCATGGCGATGGCGCCGATCTGGCCGAGGAAGCTGACTGCGTCGAGCTGCAGCCAGGTCTCCGCGATCTTGCCGTTCTCCATGCGGTAAATGCCCATTCCGGTGAACTCGACGCGCCGGCCGGTGGGCGCAACGCCGTTGTAGGAGCCGGTGTGATCGACGCCGACAAAGAACCGTGCCGCCACGGAATTCTCGTCCGCCACCAGCGCCAGTGTGCGGTACTCCATGCTGGAGAAGGCGGCGCCGAAGTCGGCGAAGAACTGCTTGTACTCCTCGCGGCTCTGCGGGCTGCGGCCGGGAAAGCCGTGGGTGACGATGCCCGGCGCCACGGTTTCATCGATGGCCGACAGGTTCCCGGAATGGGTCTGGTCGAGAAAATACCGGACCGTGATCCGGTTGCGTTCGGCGGCGGGGTTGACCGTCATGATGCTGCTCCTGTGGGTCTAATTTCAGTGAACATCATTGTTCACTCAGGCGGGGTCTAGCGGCCCGGCCCGGGGCTTGTCAACAATTAAATGAACATATATGTTCATCGAAATGAAGAAGCGGTCCTACACCCTGAAAAAGCGGGCCGAATCGCGCGAGGCGACGCGCGACCGCATCGTTGCCGCCACCATGGCGCTGCACGAGGAACTGGGGCCGAAGAACACGACGATCAGCGCGGTGGCGGACAGGGCGGGCGTGCAGCGGCTTACCGTCTACCGCCATTTCCCCGACGAGACGGCGCTGTTCAGGGCCTGCACCTCGCAGTGGCTGGTCGACAACCCGCCGCCTGATCCCGTGCGGTGGCAGTCAGCCACCGGTGTTGAACGCGTGCGCGCGGCGCTGGCAGCGCTCTACGGCTATTACCGGCGTACGCAGCGCATGTGGGCGGCCGCGCACCGCGACGAGGCGGAAGTGCGCGCTCTGCGCCAGCCGATGAAGAAATTTCACGACTACCTCGGCACCATTGCCGCCGATCTCGCGGCTGGCATTGCCGCAGGCGGGAAGCAGCGCGAAATGGCCGGGCTCACCCTGCACCATGCCGTCCGGTTCGAAACCTGGCGCTCGCTGTCGTCGCAGGGCACGACCGACCGGACGATCGCCGATCTGGTCGTGGCCTGGTTGTCCGGACTGGGCGACCGTTAGGCCGGCTTCTTCGCCGCCAGCCGCACGCCGAGGCGGTCGAGGTCGACCACCATGCGTTCATGGGTGCCGTTGCCGATCTCTTCCGTGTCGTCGCGGGCGCTCACCCGGAACTCGATGCGGCGGCCGTCGACCTTTGTGACCTCGGCCTGCGCCGTGATCCTGTGCCCGACCGGGGTGGCCGCCAGGTGGCGCACATTCACCAGCGTGCCCACGCAGTTTTCTCCCGGTTCCAGATAGTCGCGCACTGCGTTGAGCGCGGCGTTTTCCATGGCGGTCACCATCATCGGCGTCGCGAACACCGGCGGCAGGCTGATGTCCTTGAACTGGTTGGCGAGATGGGCGGGCGTCACCACCAGCGTGTAGGTTCCCGTCGTCCCGGGCGGAATGGGCCGCATGATGTTATACCTCCGGCCGCCGCACGTGTCTGATTGCCGGCGCCAGCACGATGAGGATGATGCCGCAGGCGGCGATCGGCAAAAAGGCCATCGCCGCGATCCCGGTGGCGTCCCACAGGAAGCCGCTGATGACCGGCACCAGCACCGCGCAGCCGTAGCTGATGGTGAACATGGCAGCGGTCACGCGGTGGACATCGTCCGGCGGCGCCAGCAACGGCGGCAACGCCAACGCCAGTATGAGCACGCCCGCCCCGCAAAAACCCATCAGCGTGGCGGAGACGACGACCCAGACACCGGTCCCGAAGACGATGCCCGCGGTCGTGGCGGCGCACACCAGCCCGAACACAACAAAGGGCCACACCTTGAGCTCGAGCCTTCCGGCGAAGACAAGCAGCAGCGCCGAAACCGGCAACTGGCCGGCGTTCAGTCCTGTCAGAGCGGCGCTGATCCACTCGTCCTCACCGTGGTGGGCAAGATAATCCGGGAGAAACGCATTGGTGGTGAAATAGAGCGCGTTGACCGTGCCGAGCATGAGCCCGAGCCGCCAGATCAGCGAGGAGCCCCAGTCCGGCCACCAGCGCCGCCGCACCACGCCCTGTCCGTTGGACGACGGCTGGCGCGGCGCAAACAGCAGGACCAGCACGGCGATCACCGCCACCGGCACGCTCCAGGCGGCGAAGCCCCACTGCCAGCTGCCGCCCACCAGCGGGAGCACCAGCGGCAGCATCAGCGCCACCGGCAATACCTCGCCGATCAGCAGGCCGTTGGTATAGACCGCCGTGGCAAAGCCGATGCGGTGCGGGACCCAGGCGCGCACCGCCGGCGGCAACGTCACCTGCATGATGGCAACACCGGCGCCGGTAACGATGGTCATGGCGTAAAGCCAGTAGACGTGGGGCAGCGCGCCGCGCAGCGCGCCACCAACGGCGGTCACGGCGAGGCCGACCACCATGGCCGGGAGCACGCCAAGGCGGGCGACGAGAAGCGAGCCGGGCACCGCGGCGATGGCGAACAGCAGCGAGGGCAGGCCGGTGAGCACACCGATCTCGGTGGCATTCAGATTGAGATCATCGTGGATGTGCGGAATGACCGGCGGCACTGCCAGGATGGGCAGCCGCAGTGCCGTGCCGACAAGCCAGAGCAGGGCCAGCGCCGTAAATGCGCGGGCGCGGAATGCGGCGCCGTCCTGTTCCTGCATGATGATGGTCTTGAGGGTCCTGCGCGGCACGCCACTGACGGGCGCGGGTCTTGGCTAGCAAATTCCGCGAGGGGAGGGAATTCGCAATTGGGCGCCGGCAATATTCAGGACCGGCGCCTGCCGCGCATCACGCATCGGCCCTGATTTTGCGCGCCGCAAGTTTGACCGCGTTGATGATTTCCGGATAGGCGGCGCAGCGGCACAGATTGCCGGTAAGAAAATTCTTGATCTGCTCGTCGTCGGGATCGGGCTGGCGCGCCAGCAGCGTTTTCGCCATCAGCACGAAGCCCGGCGTGCAGTATCCGCACTGGAATGCACCGCATTCGATGAATGCTTCCTGCACCGGATCGAGCGCATCGGGTCCGCCGAGATGTTCGATGGTAACGACCTCGGTGCCGTCGACGAAAACCGCCAGATGCAGGCAGCCCGATACGGGAGCGCCGTCGACCAGCACGGTGCAGCAGCCGCACAGGCCCTGGCCGCAGCTTTCGCGCGCGCCGGTGAGCCCGAACTGGACCTGCAGCAGTTCGACCAGATTGTGGTGAGGTTCGACCTCGGCCGTCGCCAGTTTGCCATTAAGGGTGAAACGGATCGTGCGCGCCGGCATCCTACGCATCCTCAAGCGGTTTATCTTGCTGTGCACGCAGTGCGCGGAAGACCGCCTCCGGCGTGATTGGCAACTCGGTCAATCGCACGCCGATGGCGTCATCAAGAGCGTTGGCGATGGCAGGCGACACGCCGAAGGTGGCGAGCTCGCCGACGCCCTTGGCACCGTATGGTCCGTTCGACTGAAACGCGTCCACCGTCTCACTCACCATCGCCGGCACATCGTGAATGCCGGGAATCTTGTAGTCGGCGAGCGACGCGTTGGTGACCTGGCCGCCATCGATATGCATCTTCTCGAACAGGGTGAAGCCGAGCTGCATGATTGCGGCGCCCGACAGCTGCGTCTCGACGATCTTCGGATTGATCGGCGTGCCGACGTCGGCAACGTTGATCAGGCGCAGAACCCGAACGCGTCCGGTCTCGGTGTCGACCTCGATCTCGGCGCCGGCGCCGGCGACCATCCAGAACGGCGTAACGTTTGGCGTGAGCCCGGTCTGCGGATCGGGTGGCGTGTAGTCCGGTTTGTAGGTGCCGGTGCCGACGATATTGCCGGCCCGCATGCCGTATTTCTTGACGAACAGGTCGGGCAGCGGAACGTTGCTGCCTTCCGGTTCGCCAACCTCGCGGGCAAGTGCTGCAAGCTTGGCCCTGGCGTCCTCGGCGGCGAAGCGCACCGCGTTGCCCATGTGGAACAGCGAACGCGAGCCGAGCGTGCCCATGTCGTAGGGAGTTACATCGGTGTCGCGGGGCACGATGCGGATCGTCTCCGCCGCCATGTTGAGCACTTCGCCGACGATCTGCGCCATCGCGGTGTCGGAGCCCTGGCCCATGTCGATGGTGCCGCAATAGACGGTGACGCTGCCGTCGGCGGAGACGTTGACGATGGCGACGGACGTGGTCGGGGAGATCACCGCCTTGAGCCCGATCGCGAGGCCGCGACCGCGGCGGATGGTGCCGCGGCCGTGGTCGAAGGGCCGGTCCCATTCGAGCCGCTCGGCGATGCGGTCGAGCACCGCCTCCGTCGCCGCGTCCTTGAGGATGGTGCCGGTCACCTGTGGCTGGCCGTCACGCAGCAGGTTCTGCCGGCGGAAATCGAGCGGATCGCGGTCGAGCGCGCGCGCGATCATGTCGGTCTGGCTCTCGTAGGCCCAGACCAGCTGCGGCACGCCGAAGCCGCGCAGGGCGCCGGCCGGCGGCAGGTTGGTGTACACCGCGTAGGAATCGATCGAGACATTGTCGATGTCGTAGGGGCCGGTCGCCGTGAAGCCCGACTTTTGCGTTACGCGCGGGCCGATGTCGGCATAGGCACCCCCGTTCCACCAGACGTCGCACTTGCGCGCGACGATCCTGCCGTTCCTGTCGACGCCGGTCTTGATGCGGAATGTGCTCGGGTGCTTGGTGATGGTGTAGAAGACCTCGTCCATGGTGAGCGCGACCTTGACCGGCCTGCGCGCCAGCATGGAGAGCGCGACGGCCAGCGCTTCCAGCTTGATGTACAGCTTGCTGCCGTAGCCGCCGCCCAGGTAGGGCACCTTCACGCGCACGCGGTTCTCCGGCCAGCCAAGCAGGCGGGCAATCTCGGTGCGCACGAATGACGGCCCCTGGGCGGCCGAATAGATGATGACGCCGTCGCCGTTGTAGTCGGCGATGGAGACAAGCGGCTCGAAGGCGAGGTGCAACACCTTCTGCGTCCTGAAGGTATGCTCGAACACGTGCGCAGCACTTGCGAATGACTTGTCGACGTCACCGTGGCGCAACTTGAAATCGAGTGCGACATTGGTGCCCCTGACGCCTTTCAGGTGCTTGAGATCGGCGAAGGTGGTGGCCGGTTTCAGCTCGTCGTGCACCAGCACCTTGTTGTCGGCGGCCTCGACCTCGTCGAACACCGCCGGCAGTTCCTCATAGTCGGCGACGATCTGCTGCGCCGCCTGGTCTGCGACGTGCGGATCAGTGGCGAGCACGGCGGCAACCGGCTCTCCGACATAGTGCACCTTGTCGAGAGCCAGGATCGGCTGGTCGTGGAAGGCCGGTCCGTAATAGGGATCGGGAATGACCGTCTTGACGTCCTCGCCGGTGTAGACGGCGAACACGCCCGGCACGGCACGCGCGGCGGATACGTCGATGGACCTGATGCGGCCGTGCGGCACCGTGCTGCGGAAGATCTTGCAGTGGAGCATGCCCGGCAGGCGCATGGTGTGTGTGTATTCGGCGCGGCCGCTCACCTTGGCGCGGGCTTCCAGCCGCGGAACGGAGCGGCCGACCTGCTTGCCTGTCACCTGCATCGTCATCGTCTGCCCGCTTCCTGTTGCGCCGCACGCACGGCGCGGCCGACATAGACGCGCAACAGCTCGCGCTTGTAGGCGGCCGAGCCACGGACGTCGCTCAGAATTTCCGCCTCGTCGGCGGCTGCGTCACCGGCTTGCTTCAGTGTCTTGTCGTCGATGGTTGAACCGGCGAGCACGCTTTCCGCCGCCGTCAGCCGGGTTGCTTTCGGCGTGGCGGCGCTGACCACGACGCGCGCCGACCTGATCGTTGCGCCTTCGCAGTCGAGCGAGACGGCGACGCCGAGGGCCGGCCAGTCGTCCGCGGAGCCGGCGGTGACCTTGAAATAGGCGGTGCCCGCCTTGCCCTGCGCCGGGATGTGCAGGGTGGTGATCAACTCGTTCGGTGCGAGCGCGGTCTCGTAATAGCCAGTGAGCAGGTCCTCGACGAGGAGGTCGCGCGGGCCCCCGGGGCCCTCGACGCGCACGTGGGCGCCCAACGCCATCACAACCGGCGGAAGGTCCATGTGCGGATCGCCATGCGCCAGCGCGCCGCCGACGGTGGCGACATTGCGCACGCGCACGTTGGACAGACGCTTCATGACGCGCGGGATCACCGGCACGTGCCTGGCCACGTCGGGTGCGTGCTCGACCGTGGCCAAGGGAGCAAGCGCTCCGATGGTCAATTCGCCCGCCGGCGTGGCGCTGATGCCGGTCAGTGCGCCATTGAGCCGGCGCAGGCTGACCAGGCGGCGCGGCTGGAACTCGCCCGCCTTCATCATCAGCATCAGCGCGGTGCCGCCGGCGATCGGTCGCACGGTCGGATCATCGGGATCGATGGCCCGGAGCGCTTCACTTACCGTGACCGGCTCGACGAGCTCGAAGGAAATCATCGCGCGGCCTCTGCCTGTCCGTTGGCGAAGGCCGCCAGCAGGCGCCCGGTGAACTGCTTTTCCATTTCGCGTGCCTTGGCCCGCAGGACCGGCTCGCCGATGCTGCCAAGTTTCCCCGTCAAAGTGGCGTCGATTGCATAGCGGATGATCGTGGCGCCGCCGTCTTCGAGCAGGCTCGTTCCCGCGGTTGCCGTCAGCCGGCCGACCACGCCGACCGGCGTGCCTTCCACCTTCGCCTCGATCCGGTCGGGCGGCGAACGCGTGGTCATCTCGACATTCACCTTGAAATTGAACCGCATGTAGGCGACGCGGGTAGCGAACATCGCGCTGTAGTGCGTCTGGTCGATGGCGGTGAGGTCGCTGACGCCGTCGATGCAGGAGGCAAAGAAATGGGCGTCGCTCAGGCGGTCGAAGACGAGGTCGCGCGGCGCCGGAACGCTGATTTCACCTTCGACCTTCATCGTCGTCCTGTTTTACTCCGGCAGCGCAGCATGCCGGTACACCTTGGCAAATGCTTGCAGACAAGTTCGGCCAAGACAATCGGGTGGCCGGGCAGCCCGCACGGTATTTTTCGTCTTTCACGATGCGCAAAGCAACAGGATCGATGACGCGCCGGCGCGTGCTAGCATGTTCGTGAAAAGGACAAGGAACCAGAAATGACGACGCCGGTCATCGACACGCACGCCCACATTGTTCCGCCCGACATGTACAAGCTTCTGCGCAAGAAAAGTGCGCATTACGGCGTGACGTTCACCGGCGACGAAAAGAAGCCGGTCGTGCAGCTTGCCGGCTCGGACTACGTGCGACCGCTGCCCATGTTCCTGACCAATGTGGACCACCGCATCGAGACCATGGACCGGCAGGGCGTCGACATGCAGGTCCTCACCGGCTGGGTGGACTTTTCCGCCTACACCATGCCGCTCGAGCTCGGGACCCGTTTTTCCGAGTTGCAGAACGAAAGCATCGCGGCAGTGGTTGCATCCAATCCGGACCGGTTTGCCGGGGCCGCCAATGTGCCGTTGCAGGACGCCAAAAGTGCCGTGAAGGTACTTGAGCGGGCGCGCGCGCAATACGGTTTCCGCGCCGCGCAGATTGCCACCTATCTCGGCCCCGACCGCTTTCTCGACGATCCCGCGCTCGATCCCTTCTGGGCGGCGGCGCAGGAGACGGGCACGTTTCTCATCTTCCATCCTTACGACGAGCAGCGGCCGGCCGGCCTGCACGACTACTTCCTGCACAATTGCATCGGCTATCCGCTGGCGACGACGATCGCCATCGTGCGCATGATGTTCTCCGGCGTGTTCGACCGCTTTCCGGAACTGCTGATCAAGGTTCCGCACGCCGGCGGCTTTCTGCCCTATCAGATCGAGCGTTTCCAGCACGCCGCCGACTTTCGCCCGGAGCCGCGCTCGAAGGGATTCAAGGGCCGTCCCGCGGATGTGCTGAAAAAACTCTACTACGACACGATCACATTCAGCCCGGCGACCTTGCGCTATCTGGTCGATCTGGTCGGCGCGGAGCGGCTGATGCTGGGCAGCGATTATCCCTTCGAGATGGGTGATCCCGATCCGGTGGCTTCGATTACGGCGGTCGTCGGGGAGCGTTACCGGCCGGCGGTGCTTGGTGGTACCGTGCAGCAGATCATGTGCCTCGATCCGGCGTGCGGCTGTGGCGGCCGGCCGCTGAAGTCGACCTGAGAGCGTCGCGCACTGCGTCCACCAGCGAATCCTTGCGCCAGTCGAACTTGATGCCCGTGATTCCGAAGGTGGCGGCCGCCTGCATGTCGACGTCCTGGTCGCCGATCAGAAAACTGCGCGCGCGATCGATCGGCCATTCCTTCGCCGCCTCTTCCAGCATGCCGGTACCGGGCTTGCGGCAATCGCAGCGCAGCGCGTATTGCGCGACAGGGCCGTCAGGGTGGTGCGGGCAGTAATAGAAAGCGTCAATACGGGCACCGTGGCGGGCAAGCACGCCCTGCATGTGATCATGCAGGCGCTTCACGGTTGCCTCGTCATAGATGCCGCGGGCGACACCCGACTGGTTGGTCACCACGATCACGATAAAGCCGGCCTCGTTGAGCAGCCGCACGGCGGCCGGCGCATCCTTGATCCATTCCAGCTCGTCGGGCCGGTGGACATAGCCATGATCCACATTGAGCACGCCGTCGCGATCGAGGAAGGCGACCGGGCGTGCTGGCAAGGGAGAGCGGGACGTGGGTGTCATACAGGCAGGCGTTTGGCGAGGGCTTGACCGCGGCCATTGCGGATCGACCAGCGGTATCAGGTCAGACCGAAGTCGTGCCTACTGGCGAGAGACGTCATGCGTTTTGTTCCCGGGATCGTCGCCAGTCAAGGCCCACAAGAATTCTCGCTGATAGGACGTATAAAGGCGCTCCGCGCCGGCCGGACTGAGATGGGTCAAATCAAAGTAATAAAGCAGCAATTCGTCGTTTGGCCGACAGACCGTGTCGGTGCAGAAGAGATCGACCGGATCAATCATCCTGACATCATCGTGCGTCGCTGCTACGCGACGAAGCACCATCATTGTCTTCTTTCGTCTGGCTTCAACGGCTGACCGGGAAATCGAGCAAATGTCGAAACCAAGTCGAACAGACCTCATTACACAGTATGGTGGATACCATGGAAATTCGGGTAACGGGCCAATGATGAGAATCCGTTGAACGCCCGCACGTTTCGCGCTGGCAATTGTGCCGGAGAGTCCTTTCGCCAACATGGCATAGGGATCATTTGTCGCATTCGTGGCTTGTGCATCCACGAGGACCGCTGATCGATAATAGGGATCAGACTGTGGCAGGCCGAGATAGTAGTTCCACCGGACGCTGATGACTGCAAACTCATCACCTTGAAACGAAAGCTGTTCAAACTGCGGATCGCAATAGGACGCGATTCTGCCATCGGGGTTCTTGACTGCCACATTCAACAGCTGCGGACATCCGGCCCTTGCTTTGGTTCTGAGGTTTGCGCCCGCTTCGCGCGCGTATTCCTGAAACGGCTTCGCGATGACCATGGCATGAGAATCGCCGAGCAGAACGCCATGATGCTGTGGGGGCGGATAGCGGTCAGCTGTTGTCTTGACCCGCTCAAGGCCGGCCAGTTGAGGTTGCATGAGAGGTGCCAACCGCAAGGACCAGACATACCCGACGGTCCCCACGATCAGACAGGATGCAACTCCAGCGGCGACAATAGTGCCGGGACGAAATAGAGACCGGCGTCGCCAGGTCCGTATCGGCACCTCAACAAAGCGATAGGTGAGTGCGGCCAGTACGAGCGCCAGCCCGGCAGCGCCGACATCTGCAGCAAGGTATTGCTCGCCGAAGTTTATGGTGCGGACGAACGAGATCAGGGGCCAGTGCCAGAGATACCACGCATAGGACCAGAGGCCGATCGTGACCATTGGCCCGGTCGCCAGAACACGTGCAACAGGATTGTTTGAATTTATCAGGCCGGCAACGATGACAAGCGTTGTGCCGACCACGGGAATAGCCGCCCAGTAGTACGGGTACAAGGTACTCTCGTCGAAAAAGTAGACCGCCACACCAACGGCGACGATGCCGGCGACCGCCAGAGAATTGCAGGTCGCCGAGGCGAACCGGCGAATAGCCAACGCAATAAACGGCACCGCTCCGCCAAGGATAAACTCCCAGCCTCGCGTCGGCATGATGTAGAAGGAAACATTCGACCGGTCAGGGGGATATGTAAAAGCGATACACGCCGCGAATGATACAACTCCCAACGCAACAGTGACTCCGACCCAGGTTCTGGATCGCCTGTCCGCCGTCATTCCGGCTGTGGCTGCGGTCAAACCGAGCAGTGTCAGCGGCGCGACAAAATAGAGTTGCTCCTCCACCGCCAGCGTCCACATGTGAAGCAGCGGCTTCGT
>CAZUDR010000030.1:12184-15362 GCA_964618715.1 uncultured Undibacter sp.
CGCGGACATGTCGAAATAGCCCTGGTGCGCCAGATAATGGTGGTTCGCAAACATGATGGAGGACAGAAAAAAGGAATTGGCGAACTCCTTTGTTTCGGGCTGCATAAAGACGGTGGTAGCGAGCAGGAGGACAGTCACCATGACAAGAAGAAATGCGGGCAGGATGCGAAAGGTTCGACGCATGAAAAAGGTGAGAATACCGAACCGTTTTGCTTCAATGTCTTCGATTATATGATTGATGATCAGGTACCCCGAGATCACGAAAAATATATCAACGCCGACATATCCGCCGGCGAAGCCCGGCAGGCCTGTATGAGACCCGACAACGGTAATGATTGCGACGGCGCGCAGACCGTCTATGAACGCCCTGTACTTCCTCGCTTGACGAATCGAATCGGTCGGCGAGGCCATGATTTCAGCAACGCAGTACAGACAACTGGGTCATCGGCCTTTGACCTGACAGTCGGAAGCAGCGCAATTCAGTCGCACATTGTTCAGCCTTCAGGGTATGAAAGCAAGCGCGCATTGTGGCCCGCGGTCGGGTTGGTTCTGTGCTGGCCGGAGGGACCCGTGTGTATCGATGTTCGCTTGGCGGCCGGCCGGATCAACCGTCAATCAGCACATTGGGTTTGGCGAACTGCGCGAGCGCGGTCGGATTGTCGATAACAATGTCGCGTCCGGAGCTTCGTACACCGTGCTTCGAAAGAAGCGCGAGATTGCGCGACAGATTCTCGGGCGTCATCCCGAGGCGTGACGCAAGCGTGCGTTTGTCGAAAGTCAGTTCGATGCTGGTCGCATCCCCCTGCTGGGCCTTGGCCTGAAGGATCCAGTTTGCAAGCCGCTCCGCGCTGTTGCGCAGTTTCTCGTTTTTGAGCGAGCGCACGACGCTCCGATAGCGCTCGGCGAGCTCGTTAACGATGGCGCGGGCAAATCCGGCATCGCGGTCGAACACGTCCCGGACGGTCTCCGCCGGGATCATGAGGATTTGTGCGGACGTCAGCGTTCTCGCCGACTTCAGATAAACGTCGTCGCGGATGACTGCCGCGAGGATGAAGGTCGTGACCGGGCGGATGATGTCGATGGTCGTCTCGTGGCCGTCATGGGCGCCGAACAGTTCGACCGAACCGTCGACGACGATGTGCAGGAAGTCGGGCAGATCGCCTTCGCTGATCAGCACCACCCCCTGCGGAAAACGCTGCAGGAAGGCGGCGTTCATCAGCTCCTCGAAGTGCGACTCGCTCACGTCCTGGAACAGCGGCAAGGCACGGACGAGTTTCCATTCGGTCTGGCGCACAGTCTGTTCCCCCGCTGCCCACGCTGACGATGAAACCGCTGAAGCCGGAATGGCAGCTTGATAATTATCAAGCGATAATGAAGCACTAGTCAAATCCAAGTATTACAAAAATCAAACTTGTGACTGAAACAAATAGAGCACGGCCAGCGCACACAAAACACCAGTATTTTTGATCGACCTCAAAGCATTGGGTCCGGGTCCCGTGCTCAGTGGTCGTCGAGTGTTTTCGGCGAACCAAGGAGCGGGGGCTCATCATGCAAGACCAGCCGGGCGTCAGCGTTGCCGACCAGCAACGTGCACTTTGGATGTCGACGATCGCGTTCACCGTCTGCTTCGCGGTGTGGACCATCTTCGCCATCATTGGCGTGCAGATTAAGCAGCAGCTCGGTCTCAACGAGACGCAATTCGGTCTGCTGGTCGGCACCCCGATCCTGACCGGTTCGCTGACCCGCATCTTCCTCGGTATCTGGACCGACCAGTACGGCGGCCGCCGTGTCTACACGGTGGTCATGCTGGCGGCAGCCGTCGCCACCTTCCTGCTCGCTTACGCGCAGACCTACTACCAGATCCTGATTGCCGCCCTCGGCGTCGGCGTCGCTGGCGGTTCCTTCGCGGTCGGCATCGCCTATGTCTCGCGCTGGTATCCACCGGACAAGCAGGGCACTGCACTTGGTATTTTCGGGGCGGGCAATGTCGGCGCCGCGGTGACCAAGTTTTGCGCGCCTTTCGTGCTGGTCGCCTATGGCTGGCATGTCACGGCGCAGGTCTGGGCGGCGGGCATCGCCATCATGGCGGTCGTCTTCTGGTTCACCACAAAGGAAGACCCGGCGGAGATGGCGAGGCGTGCCAAGGGCGAGCGTCCGCGCAGCGCCCTGCTTGAACTTGAACCTCTGAAAAACCTGCAGGTCTGGCGCTTCTCGCTCTATTACTTCTTTGCGTTCGGCGCCTTTGTCGCACTGGCATTGTGGCTGCCGCGCTACATGATTGGCGTCTACAAGCTCGACATTGAAACTGCCGGCATGCTGGCGGCCGCCTATTCAATTCCGGCCAGCCTGTTCCGCGCCTATGGCGGTCATCTGTCAGACCGCTACGGCGCGCGGCGCGTCATGTACTGGATGTTCGGCGTCTCGGCGCTGGTCACGTTCATCCTGTCCTATCCGCCGACACTTTACATCGTGCAGGGGATCAAGGGTCCGATCCAGTTCCACCTGGCGACGGGTGTCGTCACCTTCACCAGCCTGATCTTTATCCTCGGTTTCTTCATGAGCCTGGGAAAGGCCGCGGTCTACAAGCACATCCCGGTCTACTACCCGGGCAATGTCGGCTCGGTCGGTGGCCTCGTCGGTATGATCGGCGGCCTCGGCGGCTTCGTGCTGCCGATCGCCTTCGGCGTGCTCAACGATCTCACCGGCATCTGGACCAGCTGTTTCATGCTGCTGTTCCTGATCGCCGCCGGTTCGCTTGTCTGGATGCATCTCGCCATCCAGCGGATGGAGCGTGAGGCGCTCGCACCCGGTCTCGAGAAACTTCCGCAGTTCCCGGAGATGCAGCCGATCCACGAGGAAAAGCATGTCGGCGTCCTGTCCGGCCATGTGCTGAAGGACTGGAAGCCGGAAGATCCTGAATTCTGGGACGAGAAAGGCCGCGCCATCGCCCGCAGGAATCTGTGGATCTCGATTCCTGCACTGCTTCTGGCCTTCGCGGTCTGGATGCTGGTTACGCTCGCGACGCGCTACGTTTCGGCAGGGTCGATTGCGGCCGCCCTGGCGTTCCCCGTGCTGCTTGCGTGTTGCATGCTTTGGGCGGGTTATTCGACGTTCCGCCGGAACTGGGCTTTGCTCGTTTTTGCGTTTCTGCTCAGTGGGCTGGTTATTTATCGGCACC
>CAZUDR010000031.1:0-15107 GCA_964618715.1 uncultured Undibacter sp.
TCGCACCAGACCCACGGCGACACCCGCGATGACAGGCAACCGCGCCCGTGGACCAAGGCCGATAAGCACGCCGGATGCAATTCCGGCCGCCGGCCAGAACACCGCGACGCCGTCGGGCTCTGTAAGCATCGAGAGGCCCAGCCGCGCGGCAAGAAAATAGGCAATGGCGACCGCGACTGCGAAACCCGCAGTGGCAAGCCACGACGAAGCCGGCAGCGCACCGGGCGTGCCTGCATACTCCACGCGTTGCGGATTGAAGAGCATCCCGTCTACGCCACAACACAACCTGGCGTTACTGTATAAAGCCTCAGGCAATCTAGCAATCGACCGGAATTGCAAGAGCTTTTCTGCACCGCGCAGGCACGCCATGGCGAGTTCCAGCGCCTTACGGCCGGGCCGGTGGAAACCGTGGCAAGTCCGCCTTGAAGGCAACATGCGCATTCCGCGTCCGCGCCGCCGCCGGACCAACGGACAACGCGGCCATTTTGCTTCCGCCGCAAGGTGTCGTCCGGAGTGGACGTCCAACCGCAGGCACCGCACCTTGAAACCCGCGCGGCACGCGGCGCATGATGGACACTGCGGCACAAACACTCCCTGGCAGGTGCACCATGCCCGTCTTCATCGCTGATCACCGGCTGAAAGATTTCGACGAATGGATCGGTCTCTTCAGGTCCAACCCGCCGCCGCCGGTCGGGCACTGGCGCCTGACGCGCTCGACCGACGATCCGAACCGGGTGCTGGTGATCGGGGACGTGGCCGCCTCGGACGTCGAGACCGTGAAGGCGTTTCTCGGCTCGGACCGCATGCAGGCGGTGTTCCGGCAGGTCGCTGCCATGTCGACGGCGCCGATCGAGTTCCTCACGCTTGAAGAGGTGAAGGTCTGAACGGTGGTGCGGTAGTCCGCCTGACGGCCGGACGATGCCTGAAGAATGTTCCGCACCATTGCACCGGCAAGCCGCTTAACGCCCCGTTAACCACGAATCCGGTACGCCTCTGGCAGACAGAGGTGATATCATGTGGGCGAAATTATTCGCGCTGGTAGCCCTTGTCCTGCTTGTGTCCGGCTGCGCCATTGCGCCCCGGCCGTTCTCCGCCGAAGAGCAGTTGTGGTTCCTCCTGGCGGTGGGACCGGAGGCTGATCCTTTGTACAATGAAAAATACGAGGCTATCGTGCTCGGATATCCTCGTCCGTATCCGGCGCCGGAAGTCTTGCCGGGCTACTAGCGGCAACACACAAGCGGGTCTCCTGTTGCGCCGGTGCCGCCGGCGCTGACCAAACCCGTTCTTGCATCGGTGTGGCAGTGGCGGTTCCGGCCGCGGCGCCACGGCCCCGCGATCGCGCTTCAGTGCAGGCCGGCCGACTGGCGCACCTGCCAGAAGCGTACGACGCGCTGGGCAACATCCCTGGACACGGAAAGGAAATCCTTGCGTGCGTTCTGGACCTCGTCCCTGGTCGCACCGTTGCGGGCTGCCACCAGATTCCACAGCGCGGTCATCGTACCCATATTGAAGCCCAGCGACTTGCAGACCAGCGTCAGGCCGCCCAGGCGCTGTCCGTGCATCATGTTTTCGAGATAGTAGAACTTGAGGTTCGACAGCAGCGAAATCGCCGCGACCGCTTCCTCGTATTTCTTTTCCTCGGCGAAGGTGACGATCCGCGACTCGGTGAGTTCGTTGCCCTGCTTCAGGGTGATGCAATGCCGTTGCGCGGCGGCAACCCTGTCGTTCGTCTCTTCCGAACGGGCCGCCGCCCTGGCCAGCGCGGCCTTGATGGCGTCGGGCGACAGGTCGGGACGCCCGTAGACACCGGCACCGATTGTCTCGTCGGTTTCGGCGCGCTCCAGCAGGCGGGTGAGTCCCTGATCGGAGAGCTTGGCGGTTTCGTTGCCTGCGACCGTGCGCGCGACTTCGTTGTCGCCGCGGTCGATGAGAATATCGGTGACGGGAGAGGTCAGATGCTGGCGCGTGGAGATTGCCAACAGGTGGGCGTTGCCCTTGGCGCGGGCAATGTCGCAGAGATCGCTTTCGCTCAGCCGCGGCGACTGGCTCAGCACCGGACCGGCAACCGCAATCTCCGAATCGTGGGCCAGCCGGCGGATCAGGCGCGACGGCGCATTGGGGACGGGCGCCATACGCACGCTGATGTCGGTGAGCGTGTCAACGCTCGGCGACTCCAGCGCAACGTCAAAGACGTTATCGAACACCTCGACGCCGTCCTCGTCGAGCTGCGGTGCCGCAGAAAGAAACAGGTCGGTCAGCGCCCGCAGGGTGTTCTGGCGCTTTTCAGGATCTGAATTTCGGAGTTTCTCTTCAATTCCGAGAAGCGAAATGGCAGTCATACCCCGTACCCGCTTGCACGCCTCTGCCCCATAGTGTTTGTACGCAATTGATAAGGTACGAGCGCTTAAGATTATCTAAACTTGGAACATTGGCTTCCGCGCCCGTGGATCGGGCTTTTCTGCATCCCCGGTCAGACGCCGGGCAGTCTCTGTTAACCTGTTGCCCTCCCACGGGTGGCCGCTGGATTGCAGAGAACGTCAGGGAGTATTTGCCGATGAATCGAATGTGGTTGGCCGTCCTGGGCCTGGCAATGCTTCCGCTGTTGCCGGCGCCGGCAGCCGCGCAGACCTATTGCGCAAGTTACGACGACGGCACCCAGCAGTGCGGTTTTCAGACGCTGCAGGAATGCCAGGCCTCGATCAGCGGCGTGGGCGGCAACTGCGAGCCTGGTCAGCAGTCGGAGATCCCGCCCAACCTGCTGCAGCGGCTGCGACAACGCCGGCAGCAGGAGTCGCCGGCCGCACAGCCGGGCGGGACCTGGATGCCGCCGCCGCCGAACGAATAGCCATGGTATGACCGGCACGCTGGCGGCACGGATCCGCCACCCCTCGCGCCCATGCGCGGCATGACCCGCGACGGTTATGAGATACCGCTCGACCACGTCATGCCGTTGTGTCGAAGACCATGATTCCTGATTCCTGTTGTCGGTCGACCGTGATGGTCTAAGCTGCCGTCAGTTGTTCATCTGGCGAGACCGGCCGAAGTCGTCGCAGGCGACAACGAACAACGGTTTGCCCATCGGCGGGTGTCCCAACTCGAATAGCCAGGCCCTTTCCCGCCCGGCGCTTTCTTTCGTCCCGATCCTGAGCACATGCCTCCGTCACAGGGCCGATGCGCCTTCGTGGCGGCGCGGTGCGTCAGGGTCCGGGCCAACCAGGAGGCTCCGATGCATCCGGTACCCGTTCGTTCCATCCTCAAGGCGGCCGCGCTGGCTGCCTGCCTGCAGCTGCCGGCGATCGCCTTCGCCAGTCAGACCGTCACGCCCGGCCTGACGGTCCACAACAAATGTCCCAAGGACATCGTCATCGCCGTCCACTACAAGGACAGTCGCGGCAACTGGACGACCAGCCCGTTCATCAATATTCGCGCCAGGCAGACCAGGCGCGCCGTCGTCTCATCGCCCAATCGCGTGTTCTATTATTATGCCGAGAGCACGTCCGGCCGGCCGTCGCGCTGGACCGGGGACAAGAACTTCAAGGTGGACGGCAAGGTCTATCCGATGAAAGAGCGAACACTGGAGCGCGAGAACAACCAGTACACCCTGTCGCTGACCTGCACGAATAATCCGTAGGTCATCCGGCAGCAGCCACAATGGACACGGCGGGGAGCGCCCTCCCCGCCGGCGACCTGGCGATTTCGCTAAAAGTTGAATTCAAAGTCGCGGCAGTTGGCAAACGGATTGTTCTGCCGTCCCGTGCATTATGCGGGCGTGCCTCCGGAACGGGAGGCGAACGGTTTCCGCGGGAAGGAACGTCCGATGACTGACCAGATCGATCCCGTCAAAACGCTCAAGGCCGCCCGCCAGCGGCTGGTGCAGGAGCGCCGCGGCATTGCCGTCGCCATCGCGCTCGGCCACCGGCGCCGGCGCACCGACGATCCGCAGACCAACGAAATGCGCGATACTTTCGTCGCCCTGCAGGCCACCATCGAGGCGGTCGACCGTGCCATTGCGCATGAGCAGCTGATCGCGCACGAGCCGGTGGAAACCTTCACGCTGCCGACCCCGCAGGCTGCACCTGCCATGCCGACCATGGACGGTGCTCCGTCGACCGTGCCGGCGTAGCACCAGCTACCCGCCGCAGACGCGCGTGCGTCTTCGCACGGTCGGCGATTTCAATTGACGCACCACCGCAACGGGCGTATCAGCGGCCTGTTGAAACTGAGTGTTTTTGGTTTTGCCTTGCTGCGGTTCCCGACACGGGCGCCTTTCAAGTCACTCTTGAAAATCCGGACGTTTCGATCGCCGAGGCGGGAATTCGCTCCGGCGCAGCTCACTTGAACGCAACGCATGCAAGGATATCGCCATCATGGCAACAGGTACTGTGAAGTTCTTCAACACTCAGAAAGGCTTCGGCTTCATCACCCCGTCCGACGGTTCGCGTGACGTGTTCGTGCACATCAGCGCAGTGGAGCGGGCCGGGATGAGCACGCTGAACGAGGGCCAGCGCGTGACCTACGACGTGGTCACCGAGCGCGGCAAGCAGGCGGCGGCTAACCTGCAGATCGCCTGAGCGCGGGCATCCGCCTCACGCCAGGCAACGCCCGGCCGCCATGCCGGGTGTTGCGTCTACGGAGTGCATGGAACGCGTCATCAGTTGTCCGCAATCTCGACGCCCGCCGGAGCGTCGACCATGACCAGGGAGAGCCATGACGCACAAATTCACCGTCGGCACGACCGTGTATTTCGATGGCGGAATGCTGAGTCCGGCCGCGCGCGGCGCCTACCGGATCATGCGGCAGCTGCCGGTCGAACGCGACAACCGGCTCCTTTACCGGATCAAGAGTGCGGCGGAGTCATTCGAGCGCACCGCTGAGGAGTTTCAGCTCAGCCGCGGAGAATGACGTGATCGCGCCGGCCCGCCGCGGTCATGCGCCCCGCGCCATCACCACCAGCGCCAGGATCGTCAGCAGCAGGAAAATACTCGTAATGGCCACCCGCACCGACTGCCTGTCGCGGGGCGGCTGCGCCATGACGTCGTCACGGCCTTCAGGTCGGCTGTAGCCCGGGCTCGACAAATTGAAGTCCGAGTCTGTTCTGTTTTTGCCAGACAAGTCGACACTGCCTCAAAGTGCGTGCGTGATCGAACGTGAGGACGAGATTATTGGGAAATATTGGGAGGGCATCGCTGGTCTCGATTCCTGCACCCGACGAGGTCAGGTCACGCACGGTGCAATCGACCATCGCATTGGGATCGATGATCAGCTGCGCCGTGACCTGAACCTGTGCGCGTGCCAGCTTCCGACGTTCGCGCATTCGATGCCTCCGGTGACGCGCGGTTCGATATCAGTGCAATCCTAGGTGATCGCCGTTAAACGGCCATTGCGCCGGTCGTTAAAATTGAACCTATAATCCGTGGTGCGATAGTAGGATCATCCCGGCCCGACCCCCGGGGTTTGGCCGGCCGTGCGGCGTTTCAGGTTGCGGTCCAACCGCCGGAATGGCGGTCTCACGCCTGGCGGACGGATGTTGCGTGCTGTCGGCTTCCCGACGTTTCGATTTCTCCGGTATTGCGGTTAGACCGTGCGATTGCTGATCCGCCTGTTGCAACGGATGCTGGTGCTGGGACTGGGCGTCCTCGCCATCTGGCTGATCGTCGATGTTTTCGAACTGGTCGACCGCCGGCTGCCGCCGGTGCTGGCGGTGGCGGCTACCTGGGGCATTGCGGCCTATGTCATCCTGCCGCGCGTTGTTCGCATCGGGCTGAAAATCCTCCGGCGCAAACACATCCCGCGCTACACGGTGACGGGCGACGGCCTGCCCGGCGATCCGGTCAATCTGGTCTTCACCGGCACACGCCAACAGCTCGACGCCGCCTTTGCAACGGTCCGCTGGTCGGGCGCCGATCCGCTCGGTCTGGCCAGTTCCTGGCGCATGGTCCGCGCCTTCGTCCTCAACGTCCCCTACCCGACCGCCCCGTTCAGCACGCTTTATCTGTTCGGACGCGGCCAGGATGCCGGCTTCCAGAAGGCGATTGGCGACAGCCCGCGCCGGCGTCATCATGTCCGCTTCTGGGCCCTGAGCCTCGCGCACGACGAGTCCGCACTGGGTACGGCAGGCTTCTGGCTGAACACCGACCGTCCCGCCGACGGCGAGCGCGTGCACTGGGTCGGCGCCGGCACGAAGGATACCGGCTTCTCGCTGACCCGGCTCACCTTCCAGATCACCCACGCCACCGACGCCGACACCAATGCCGAGCGGGACTTCATCATTGCCGAGCTGGGAAAGACCGGCGTGATTGGCGAGGTCACGTTCTATCAGGCAGGCGCCGGGCTGGGCGCCGGTCAGATCAATCACTACGTCACCGACGGCGAGGTCGCGGTCGCGAACCTGGCGGTGGACGCCGGGCCTTGAGCGCTTACTTCCGCACAAACAGGCGGAAGGGGCCGACCGGATCGATCTCGCGGTAGTGCCGGAGGATGTCGGCGAAGTCCGTGTGCGCGTCGAGCCATTGCAGGTAATCGAACTTGCGGCCGCCAAAGCCCAGTTTGCTGCTGCCGGCATCGATGACAATCACCCCGGGCTTTTTCATATGTATCGCGGCGATGACGCGCTCCGCCTGGCCGACGCCTGCCTCCCTGATGGCCTGGCGCTTGCCGGCCGGCGCCTCGTCCGCACGGGCCGCCGCCGCGATCAGGTAGTCGCAGCAGAACGGCACCGCCCAGCCCGTTCCGGAGGCGATGACCGCGGGATAGACATCGCGCGGAGACGTGAGAAAGCCCGCCACGGTCCTGTTCGGTCCGGAATTTGCGCGGAACACAGCCGCAAGTTTTTCGATACGCGCCATCGTCGCCCTGTTGTCGAAGCTCAGGGCAACTTCCGTCGCCGAGGGCATGCACGCGACCACGACGAGCGCGAGCGTGGCGGCGAACCGGATCGTGCCCGCGCCGGCGCGCGCCGGTCCGCCGATCAGCACAACGGCAGCGGCAAGCTCGAGAAAAACGGCAGCCGGCAGGAAATGATAGGGCCATGGCTTCATTTGCAGGAGGGCCGCGGCGAGGAATGCGACGCCCGCCACCGCAAACGCCTGCGCAGGAGCGGGAACGCGATCGCCCTCCCCGCGGGTCGCAAAACCGAGCCAGCCAAGCACCACCGCCGGCGCTGTCGCCATCACCGCGGCCCACAGCACGTCAGGCAGCGCGCTCTGATACGCCCAGTAGCCAAGGAGCGCCTTCGGCAACTCGTTACCGAAATAGCCCGGTGTATAGATGACAACGGTGGCCAGGTAGACGAGGCCGGTGAGAACCATGGCCACCGTCTCGGGCGCGATCCAGACGCCTGGCCGCCGCGTCCGGGCCAGCAGCCAGACCTCGAGCGCGACCGGCACGAGCAGGTAGTAGGGCTTGATGCAGAAACCGAGGCACGCGGCGACGCCGGCGAGCGTGGTCGCAGCGCCGGAGAGCGCCAGGCCGTCCGCGCGGCGGCTGCGCACGACGATGTAGGGCAGCGTCAGCAGCACCATCCAGTGCTCGCGCTGACCGAAGTCGTAGCCTGGTGCCAACAGCACGACGACCGCTGCGATCACGACCAGCAGGCGCCCGGCCGGGCCGGCGGACCGCGCGGGTGAAATCAGTCGACCGCTCGCGATGACCGACAGCGCGGCAAGTGCCGCCGTGAAAACCGTTGCGAAGATATCGCTGCGCGCGCCGACCTGCCGCGCCAGCCAAACCGGGATGGCGCTGATCCAGAACACGTGCGGCGGATTCATGTCGACGATGTCTGTGCCGAACCGGGCGCCGTCGAGCAACCGGCCTGCGCTGTCGATGAAATGTGCCGCGTCGTGATTGAACGGCGTGACGATATGCAAAGCCGCCGCAAGCACGGCAAGACCGGCGACCGCCGCCGGAACCGGCAGCCGGGCACTGGAAGCCGCGCCCTGTCCGCGTGCCGTGTCGATGACAGCCATGCGCTCTCCTGGTCCGGCTGGCTGGCCATCACCTACAGGAGGAGGCTTAACGTTCTGTTTGCATTCGCCTGCGGGGCAGAGATGCGGTCTGCCCGCGAATGCGCAGGCGCATCGGCAACGGCTAGGCTGTGGCCGAGGAGACAGACCGGCGCCTGATCGTCATATAGAGCGAGCCCACGATGATCAGATTGATCACGCCGGCCAATGCCGCATTGGCAAAGCTCACATTGTACGTGCCCGTGAGATCGAAAAAGAGCCCGCCCTGATATCCGCCGATGCCGTGCCCCAGCCAGGCGAACGCGATGATGACGCCGGTCGAGCCTGCGCGCCGCGCGGCGGGCGTCAGCGCGCGGATAGTGGTCAGCACGCCGGTCATCACGCCCGCGTAGCCAAACCCGTAAATTGCCGCGAACACATACAGCATGTTCAGGTCGTGGAACCGGGTGAACCAGTAGACAAGCACCGTCTGCCACAGCGAGGCCGTCATGTAGGCGGGGACCGCGCCGATGATGTCAGCCAGCCGGCCGAAGGCAACGCGTCCCACGATGGCCACCATGAGCAGGAAGAACAGCACACTGCTGGCCTCCGGTGCGGATATCCCCTGGCCCTGAATCAGCGGCACCAGGTGCATCAACGGGACAGACATGCAGGTGCAGCAGAAGATCACGGCTGCACTGAGCCAGATCACAACGGCATTCGTGGAGATCGGAACCGGCGAACCGGTGTCGTCGGCAACGGCCCCGGAGGATCCGCGCGGCGGTTCTTTCGCAAGCAGGGCCAGCGGGACCAGCGTGGCCAGAATGATCACGCCCAGGGCCGCGACCGCGCCACGCCATCCCATCGCATCGATCAGAAAGGTGGTGCCGAACGGCACGCCGCCCTGGCCGACGGCCTGCCCGGCGGACGCGATGCCGATTGCCACACCGGCGCCGGTGCGGAACCAGTTTCCGACAAGTGCAATGAGCGGCGCAAACAGCGATCCGCCACCGAAGGCGCCGGCGATAAAGAACAGAACATACAACTGCCAGAGTTCGGAGGCCCGCGAAGCCAGCAGGACGCAGACGCCAAGAACAATTGCGCCAAAGAGACAGACGTTTCTCTTGTTGGCGTTGTCGGCGATGCGCCCCATGACGATGCCACCCAGAGCCAGCCCGACCAGCCCCGCCGTGTTAATCAGCGCAATCGATCCGCGCGACCATCCGAAATCCTGTTCCAGCGGGATAAAGAATACCGACAGGCCGTTGACCAGCAGCCCCATGGCGATGGCAAGCATCGCCGCGGCGGTGAAGACAATCACCCAACGGTAGCTCGACTGGTCGTCCCGGGCCCGCATCTCCGCCATGACTGCGTCGCTCCATACCGTCGGAAAGGCTGGCAAATGGCACGGCGACTGTAAACACACCGTGCGGTATACTTATGTCATTCGAGGGAGGTCGTCATGCGCAGGAAGACAGACCAGGTTCGACAGCGCATCATTGACGCGGCCTATGAGGCGGTATGGCGTTCAGGTTACCACCGCTCGAGCATTGATGGCATCGCCAAACGCGCGAAACTCACCAAGCGGACACTGTATTCATATTTCCGCAGCAAGGACGATCTTTTTGCTGCCGTGCTGGCTCATCACGGGGAACTGGCAGCAAAACGCCTCAAGCGCGTCGGCGACAGAATGCCATGCGACCGGAACGGCATGATCGATTCGTATTTTGCCCAACTGGCGGGATGGGCAGGCGCCACACCGCGCTGGTCGGGCTCGGGCTTCACCCGGCTGGTCCTCGAACTCGCCGACCTGCCCGGGCATCCTGCGCGCACCATCGCGCGCCGCGTCAAGGCCGCAACGGAGGTATGGGTTGGCGAGCGTTTCGAAATGGCGGGCGTCCCGCAATCCCGCGACCGGGCCCGCGAACTCATGCTGCTGATGGAAGGCTCAATGGTGCTCATGCTCATTCATGGCGACCGCAAATATATTGACGCGGCGGCACAGGCGGCCAAGCGGCTGGTGGCAGAAAATCCGAAACAACCCGGCACACAGAAGCGACCAATGTCCGCTTGATGCGCCGGGTGCGGAGCATAATGCGCGCGCTGCGCGGCAGGCGGTATCGTGCAACAATCCGTGAATGCCCGCGGCCTCGCCGGCGGTTGCCGACTGGCGGGATGCTGTCAGAGTCCGGTGTCGGTGCGCTGTCGCCGGTCTGCCACGCTGCGGCGCCTTGAGCAGGGACGGGAGCACATCGTCGATCGCGATGTGCCTCCGGACGCTGTGGTTCGGACTTGGCCTGGCACGCGCCGGGTTCGGGATCCGCGCCGTTCATCGCGCGCCCTCGCGCGGGTGAGGCGGCGCCGGATCGTCCGGCACCACCCGTCGGTTTGCCCATCCCATCACGTCCGGCCTGGTTCACAGGCGGACGCGTGACTCGTGCGCGTCACCTCCGTGCGACCTCTGAATACCGGCAACTTTCGCCAATGGCCGGGTTCCCCGACGTCCGGGAACCGGAAGCGTCAGCAAACGTTGCCTGCTCACAAACACAGGAGGAAGAGATGGACTGGAATCGGGTTGAAGGAAACTGGAAGCAGGCCAAGGGGCGCGTCAAGGAGCAGTGGGGCAAGCTGACCGACGACGACCTCGACACCATCAACGGACAGCGCGAGCAGCTCGAGGGCAAGCTGCAGGAGCGCTATGGCTACGCAAAGGATCAGGCGCGCAAGGAAATCGACGACTGGATGAGCGCGCAATAGCGGCAGGCGGGCCTCGCGCTTGCCGCATGGTGACGCCGCAGGATCCCGGGATCACGGCCACTGCGCGGAGCATTGCCTGCGATGTGTGCCCCGGCCGCGAGCAATCATCGCTCCGGCCGGGTTTCTTTTTGCAGGAACGAGGTCGGGTGCACACCAAACGGCCTGTCCTGTCTGACTTTCCCTTGTCTGCTGCATATTGGCGCATGTGTCTTTTGACATTCGACAATTGCGCGACGCGGGCAGATAGTCGTTTCCATCACCGGCCGGAATGATGCGCCCGTAGGCGCCGGTGGCTGCGAGACCGGTCGCGCTCTCGCCTGCACAACAAGGAAGAGAGTGCCATGAAACCGCAAGACTCCGTCCCGCGCGGTCCGCTCTGCCATCGCTGCAAGAGACCGATGGTCTTTCATTTGCAGGAATCCGTTGGCGACAAGGCGATGCGCGTGTTCCGCTGCGAGTTCTGCGATACGCTTGAAGCGTTCAACGCCAACAGGGCGGCGTGAGCCGGGGCTGCTGCCGGCGGCCTCTTTCCATGGTCGGAAGGCAGACGGTGATCGCCCGGGTCATCCGCAACGCCATCGCCGCGTCCTGCGCAACGGCTTTATATTGCAACGACCGTCATTGCACCGCGACACGATAGCGATTCGAGGCGCCTGCCAGTAATCGCGCGGCCTCCGTCACCATGCGCTCCACGATGTCGGCGGCAGGGGGAATGTCGGCGATGAGATCGACAGCTTCGCCGGCAATCACCGCAGCGGTGTCGAAGTCGCCTTTTTCGCGCGCCTCCGAAAACCGCGCGGCTTCCTCCTGCTGGTGCTGAAGCAGTTCTGCCTCGCGGCCGCGCCATTGTTCGGAGAACTTGTTGCGCAGGACCCGCCCCGCATAGGGAGCAGGCCACACGTTCTGGCGCGCGATATCAAACAGGATGCCGCGAATGGTGTTGTCACCCGTCGCCGCCACGATCCGCTCCTTGGCGGCGGCCAAGGCTGTCGCCTCCTGCGACGCGTAAAAGCGCGTCCCGACCAGCACCCCGTCCGCGCCCAGCATCAGAGCTGCCGCGAGCCCCCGGCCGTCGGCAACGCCGCCCGCGGCCGCCACCGGAACGTTCGGTGCGGCATCGACGACGGCGGGTACGAATGGAAACGTGCTGCGGGATATGCCGTGACCTCCGGCCTCGGCGCCCTGCGCCACCAGTATGTCGGCATCATTGATAACGGCGTCCCTCGCCTGCTCAAGCGTCTGCACCTGGCAAATCAGCAGCGCGCCGGCGTTCTTGATCTTGCGCGCATGCGGCCGGACCTCCCCAAACGACAGCATGACGGCCGGCGGTTTGCGTTCGAGCGCCATGTCGAGCAGTCGCGGGCGCCTGGCCATGCTCCAGGTGATAAAGCCAACGCCGACGCGGGCATCCCCGGCGGCGTCCATTTCGCGCGCGAGCCAGCCTTCGTCACCGTAGCCGCCACCGATCATGCCGAAGCCGCCCGCCCGGCTCACGGCCGCGGCGAGCCGCCCGCCGGAAACGAGATCCATCGGCGCAAGCAATACCGGATGTGTCACGCGAAGAAGCTGCGTCAGGCGTGTCGAAATGGACATGACGGCCCCCTGCCTGCCTTGTCCCGTCGACTATGCGCCGTTTCGCGTCGCGGTCCAATTGCCGCAATCATTGTGGTCAAACCCGGACGGAACGAGACGTCCGGCCTACCGGATCGCGTGTTTGTTCAAATCCGGCGTGCGTCACTCGGCGTGAAGACGAATGAGCCGCTTGCCGAGGTTTTCGCCGCGGTAAAGCCCGGCGATGGCGCCCGGGCAATGCTCGATGCCGTCGGAAATATCCTCCCGGTAACGCAGCTTGCCGTCCCGGACCCAGCGGGCGAGACGGGCAATTGCCTCTTCATAGCGGTGCGCATAATCGAAAATGAGCAATCCGCTCATGCGCGCGCGTTTGACAAGCACATGTCGTTCGACACGCGGGCCCTGTGGCGGCGGGTCCCAGCTTGCGACGGAAGCGGTCCCGCAAACGACAATACGGGCACCGATCGCCAGCTGCGTGTAGACCGTATCGCTGATGGCGCCCGCGGTATTGTCGAAATAGACGTCGACGCCGTTCGGGCAGGCATCCGCCAGGGCTTCGGCAAGATTGTCGGCCTTGTAGTCCGTTGCCGCGTCATAGCCGAATACGTCACGGCACAGTTTCACCTTCGTCGCCCCGCCGGTGACGCCGACGGTGCGGCAACCCATCAGTTTCGCGATTTGACCGACAACAGAGCCCACCGCGCCCGCCGCGGTGGACACGACAACCGTATCGCCGGGCCGCGGGCTCCCCAGATCGAGCAATCCGAAATAGGCCGTCACGCCGTTGAGCCCGAGGATTCCCAGCGATAACGACAGCGGCAGATCCGCCTCCCTCACCTTGCGGGTGATCGACGTTCCATCCGAAACCGCGAACGCCTGCCAGCCAAGCATTCCCATGACCCTGTCGCCTTCGGCGTAGCCGGGATGGCGCGAGGCAACGACGGTGCCGGCGGTAAATGCGCGCATGACCTCGCCGATCTGCACGGGGGACGAATAGTTCGCAACGGCACTGACCCAGCCCCGCATCGCCGGCTCAACCGAGAGAAATTCGTTCTGAACCAGGAACTGCCGGTCCGCGAGTTCCGGTACGGATGTCTCGACGATCTTGAAATGCTCCGGCTGTGGAATTCCCGTGGGCCGTTCCTTCAGAAGCACCTGTTTGTTGAGCCGTGCAGCCATGCTCGCCTCACCCTCCCGTGCAGCCCGTCTCGCCGCGCTTGCCGTCGTTGCGGGCCGGACGGCAAGGTCGTGCGGACCCGAGTGTATTGCAGAAATGCTTCACGGAAATCATCCGTTGTCCGGGTCGGGGAAGGACCGCTCTTCCCGAGTTCCGTTCTGTCGCCGCGCCGGTTACACTCAGGGCATGAAGGACGATGCGCAACCGACTGCGAGCCGCACCCTTCAGCTGGTGGGGGGCTATCTGCCGTCAGCGCTCATCGTCGTTGGCGCGCTTGGTGTCTATTACGTCCTCTTCCAGTGGCTGGTCGATCCGCTCAACCCGGCCGGTCCGCTGCCCGAGGTGGGGAACGTGTTCCTGTGGGAGAGCAATCCTCCGGCGCGGCCATCGGCGATCCTCGCCGCCGACCTAAACGCCCGCTACACATTCGCGGTGCCGTCGGTGCTGATGACGCTGTCGTTTATCGCGGCGTTGATCGTCGCCTTCGGCCTCGTGCTGCCGCAGTTCGGTCGCGTCGCAGTCGCGCTGGGCGTCCTGTCGCTGCCCGTGGGCGCGGCCATCGGCTGGTTCGAACAGTACGCAAACCCGCTGCGCTCCATCGTCGCCGATTGCTCGGCCCAGACAGCGGTTGCGTCCTGCCCGCTCGACCAGGCAGTCCTGCGGGCGCCCTCAGGACTGGTGTTCAGCGCCGATACCCTCGCGCAGGTGCGGTTTCTCGTCGGCCTGAACTCGATGCTCTCGGTCGCGGCAATCATGCTGATCGGCATCTGCTGCATTTTCATCGCCCGCACCGTGCCGGCGTCGCAGCTCGACACCCGCTATCTCACCCGCCGGCGCGCGGGGCTTGACGCGATGCTGACGGTGGTCGGGCCTATCCTGGTCTTTTCCGTCGCGACGACGCACGGCTTCTATCACTTCTCCTCGGCACTGATGCAGTCGTCGGATGCAAAGGCCTACAGCCTGCTCGCCTCGGCCGGGACGACCTACTGGGGCGCGGTGTACACCACCGTGCTTCTTGTGATCGCGGTACCGGCTGCCGTGTCGGTGGCGCTGGACGGCAAACGGGCCGCGACCGCCGCGCTGCCCGACGGCAGCTTCAACGAACGGCTGGAGTGGCGGAAGCAGGAAGGTATCGAACTGTCGATCCGTGACCGGATCCGCCTCGCGCTGGCGGGCTTTGCGCCGGTGCTGACGGCGCCGCTACTGGACGTCTTGCGCAATTCGTTCGGCGGGTAGGCACCTTGTCCGGCGATGCCGCCCGCGTTTCCGGGCCGTCGCCTAGACGGCCACCTGCATGCCCACCTCGACCACCCGGCCGGTCGGAATCTGGAAATAGTCGGTCGCGTCATTGGCGGTGTGGCTCAAGCCCACGAACAGGCGGTCTTGCCAGTACAGCGGCGACGTGAACGAGACGTGCACTCCCGGGAAAAAGCGCCGCCACAGCAGTCGCCCCGTTTCTTGCTCGACGGCAAAGACCTGGCCTTCCGCAGTGTGCGTATACATGCGTCCGCCGCCGCACACGGAGAAGTGCTTGCAGGTTCCCTTGAACGAGCGAATCCACTTCAGTTTCAGCGGCGGCCGGAGCCCCTGTGAATTCGAGTTCGTGTTGGACAAGTTGCCGAAACTGGTGAACCAATCGAACTCGGGGCGGGCAAGCCTGC
>CAZUDR010000031.1:15117-15360 GCA_964618715.1 uncultured Undibacter sp.
CAAGCTCCTTCGTCGGCGGCGGTGCCGAACCGTTCGGACCCAGCGCATAGAGATATCCGTCGTCGCAACCGAAATAGACACGTCCGTCGCAAACGGCCACCGGTGCGGTAATTGCCTTGCCGAAAGGTGTCTGGTACGACCAGACCTTGCGGCTGCCGGAAAGGCGTACGACATTCAACGTGCCATCCAGGCCGCCGTAGACGGCCGAATCCCCCAGCAGGATCGGCGAGGCGATCGATGGTG
>CAZUDR010000032.1:0-426 GCA_964618715.1 uncultured Undibacter sp.
TCGGCGGCGGTTTTGATTCCGGAATCGTTGCGCACCGCGAAGCCGTTGGTGAGCGCGAAGGTGAACATCACGCTGCGCAGGTTCTTGTTCGGATGGCCGTCGAACAGTTCCTTGCCGGCATAGGCAAATGCATATTCGGCGCCGTTCGACATGCCGAAGGCGAGTTCGCCCTGATCGACCTTCGGGATGTATGTGGAAGACCCGGAATAGGGCGCGACACGAAACTGAAGGCCGGTCTTGTCGACGCCGACCTTCGCGATGGCCGCTGCGGCGGCGTAGAATACCGAACCCTGTGGATTGGCGCCGATGCTGTAGGTCTGTGCGGCTGCAGGCGCGCTCAACCCGATGACCGCGCCGAGCGCAACCGCCAATGACTTGGTGCTCATGATTTTTGTCCTCCCTCGCTTATTGTTTGGCCGCAGCGCA
>CAZUDR010000032.1:436-15331 GCA_964618715.1 uncultured Undibacter sp.
TTCGGTCGTTCGATGCCCGCGGCCTGACACGATCGTGGTGATGTGATGTGCGTCGCTCAGCCGACGACCAACGATCTATGCGCGGATTCGCCAGGCGTGAATCCGCGCGCCTTCATCCAGTCGTAGGTGCGATCGAACAGCGTCACGTCGTAGTAGTCGACGTGTTTATAGCGCACGAATGCGCGCAGCAGTTCGTTCGGCTGCAGCGCGCCCTTGGCATGGGCGGCGACATGGTGCGCATATTTGTAGAAGTCGGCGTTGATCAGGTCGACCGCCTTGTTCTCGGCATCGTAATACGACTTGCGCTGCTCGGGCGTCAGGTCGGGCGAGATTACCTCTCCGCCGCGGTAGAACATCGCAGAGATGATGTGCGCGCCCTCCTTGAGGCCAAGGCTGATGAACGGTTCCATGACCGTAACGACGCGACAGGTGCCGTCCTTCAGACCCTTGTAACGTTGCTGCGGCAGTCCGCCCTTGCCGATATTGACATGCTCGGCGCCGAGCGCGCTTTCCAGCATCTGCACCGTGCAGTAGTGCGAGCCGGTGAATTCCTGCACATACACCGGAACATCGGACAGATCGCGCGGGATCTGCAGCGTGTCATCGAAGGTCAGGATCGCCTGCGCCGCCACCGAGGCGCGCAGGGCGGCCAGCTTGCCGCCGCGCTGACCCTTTTCCAGCCGGTCGATGCTGGCCCATTCGCAGACATTGTAACTGTCGGCCGACCCGGTATCGAACGCATTCTCCTTCATCCGTGTCATCACCGGGCTGTCGGCGCGATCCTTCTCGCGATCCGCGTAGGTGCCGGAGAACTGAACGTCGAGGCCGGCCTGGTCAAATAATCCTTCCTCGATGCCGACAATGACCGGAAGGTCGAAAACGGGATTGTTCGGAGCAATCCGCACGACCGGCTTGCCTTGCGACGATGCCATGGCGTCCTCCCATCGGCGCGCGAAACGGGGCCCGCGCAGCAGTTTTCAATGAACAATACAATATTGTCACACCGCGCCGGAGCAGTGTCAAAGCCGCGCCCGACGCTGCATTCGAAATGCCGAATATCAGGCCCTCCGCCGGGCAAAAGGTTCAGGATTTCACGGCGTCAAAGGCCAGCGCCGCGGCGTGCAGCCGCGGCAGCACCGCTTCGTGGGCTACGGCAGCGTCGTAGTGGGCAAGCAATGCGTGCAAATTCGCCGTGAGCGCCGCGTCGCGCGCTATCCGGTTCCGTGCGTCCAATTGCCGCCAAGACCATTGCCACAACATCGTCTGCTCGATCTTCTCGGCGTCGAGCTCGGCAGCCTTCACCTGCGCGCGCAGCGCAGCTGCCGAACCCTGCAGCGGATCCTTCTCGTCGAGACTCATCGGCTTGAGCGTGCGGCGCACGGCACGGAGTGTACGCACAATGTCGGCGTGCCAGTCCTCGACCAGAGCGGCCGCTGCGGCGATATCCTGCGCGTCCAGCCGGATGCCCTCCACCGCACCGGCGAACGCCGCGAACAGCAGCAGGTTGACGTCGAGTCCCAGGCTCTCCTGCAGTTCGAGACATTCATCGGCAACGCCGTCTGCGGCATAGACCGCGAGCGAGAACCTCCAGAACGGCGTGTCGTCGTTGGCGGAGCGTGTTGGCATGACGTTGGACCTGATACGGAGGGCCCGGGACGCGCGATTTGACCGGCGTGAGAATAGCCTCGCGCAGCTTTGCAGAAAATATCAGTGACGCAAGTATGTAGACCCGCGGCGAGCGGCTCTGTGACCGTCAGACCTGTTTGCGGTCGGCGAGCGGCATCGCCGGCAATTGATCGGGCTGGCTGCGCCGCGACTTGAGATGGCCGGCGGCCGTGATGAACGGAGCCACCAGTTCGCCCTTCACCGTATGGGCATCCGGACGGTCGGCAATGCCGAAGGAGAGCGGCTCGCGTTCCTTTTGCGGAACGTGGAGCGTGCCGAACAGCCAGTCCCACAGCGCGAGGCAGCTGCCGAAGTTCTTGTTGAAGTGCTTCGGATTGTCGGAGTGGTGCACCTGATGGTGCGCGGGGCTCACGAACACCCGGCCGAGAACGCCACCGAACGTGATCCACATGTGCGAGTGCTGCAGGTGGACATAGGCATGAATGAACAGCACGAGTATGATGTTGGTATCATTCAGTGCATACTGGTAAGCGGTGTTACCGAACACGTAGTTGCCGAAGCCGTTGGCGATCGCCGCCGACAGCGCCAGGATGTTGGCGAACACCACCGCATAGATCGGGTGGACGCGGAAGTTGGTCAGCGGCGTGAGCACCGTCGCCGAGTGGTGCACTTTGTGGAATTCCCACAGGAACGGCACCTTGTGGCTGAGCCAGTGATTGAACCAGTAACCGAGCTCGTAGGCGAGGAACAGCATCAACGTGATCGCGGCCCGCGATACGTATTCCGGTGCGGCCGGCGGTGCGACCGGTCCGAAAGCACCGACCAGGCCGGCGATGATCGCGTTGGTGATGAACTGGTAGGAGAGGACCGCCCAGCCGAAGGCGAGCCCGTAGACGAACACGTTGAAGAACAGATAGCCGATATCGGCCTCGTTGGAGCGGCTGCGCAGGATGTGGCGCGGAAACAGCGCTCGCACGATGGTCCTGATGCGGATGCGGCGGCCACGTTTGTGGCGCTGCCAGGCAAAGTAGCCGGCCGATATGATCAGCGCCACGGCCAGCGAGGAGAGCGACAGCTGCGCCCCCAGGCCGAAGAACAGCTTGTCGAACTGGTGGAGGACGAATTTGATCGCGACGCCGACGTATTCCAACGCTGACACTCCTGGCGCACCTGCGCGGGGCGTCAAATGTCTTAGCGAAGGGTAAAGATAGCGTTAGGCGGATCGGCCGGAATTGTCGGACTGTCGTACGTCAGAAGAAATGGCGCAGCAGCAGCACCAGCGCGAATATCCCGACCAGACCGGCAATGAATATGACGCGCCGCTGCGGCGAGCGCAGGATGATTTCGCCGCCGCGGGCCTTGTCGGCCGGGTAGGGTGGCGGTTCGGCGCGCGGTGGCGGGCGCGGCTGGTCCCGGGTCTCCCGCACCATCGCTCAGGTCCTCGGAAGAACGAAGTCGAAGGCCGGCTCGCGCTCCTCCGGCGGTTTGCGCCAGTAGCGCAGGCGCAGTCGCGGTGCCAGATACCAGGCCAGCGGCGCGGCAAGAATCAGACTGGCCACCACCACGACCGGGATGCCGATTGCGGCATGGGCTCGCAAACCCGGGATGGTCATGACGACGATCAGGCCGGCGCCGAAAACCACGGCATTGGTCATCGTGTAAATCAGGGCGGCAATGCCTGCCCGCGTTCGTGTTTTCCGTCGCATGGAACAACCTCGGTTCCGTCACTGGTGTACGGAACAACGCGCGTGGCGCATGGCCGGTTCCGCCATCCCGCAAGCGTCAGAGAATGCGGCCTTCGTCCGGAATGTTGAGCTGTTCGCCGCAGGCCTTGCAGTGCACGGCGTCGGGTTCATGCCGCATCAGGCCGCAGGTCGGGCAGCGGAACCGGACCTTGGCCGGCTGCAGGACGGCGCGCGCCAGATTGAGGAACAGGGTGACGCCGAGGATCATGATCACCACGGAAATCAGCCGGCCGAGCGTGCCGGGCAGGGTGATGTCGCCGAAGCCGGTGGTGGTCAGCGCGGTGACGGTGAAATAGAGCGCGTCGGCGTAGTTGCCGATCGAGGGATTGCTCAGGTGCTGGGTCTCGTAGACCACACCGGTCATGATGAAGATGAAAACCGACAGGTGCACCGCGGCGAGGATCACGTCCTCGTGGCGGCGGAACCAGTGGCTGTCGCGGCGCAGCCGCGCCAGCAGCTGATAGGTGTGCAGCAGCCGAACCGTGCGCAGGATGCGCAGGAATCCGGCAGCCTCGCCGACCACCGGGGCGAGGAAGGACACCACGGCGACCA
The DNA here is from genome assembly GCA_964618715.1 of uncultured Undibacter sp. GTDB lineage: Bacteria > Pseudomonadota > Alphaproteobacteria > Rhizobiales > Xanthobacteraceae > Pseudolabrys. Next base: position 4,360 of record CAZUDR010000032.1, read on the forward strand.
CGTCCGCCCAGGTGGCGGGATGGGCCAGCTCGCGCAGCCGGTTGCGGCTGATGAGAAGGCGGGCGGCGAGATCGGCCAGGATGGCGAGGCCGAAAACCATGTCGAGCCACTCGACCGCCGCATTGCGTGGCAGGAACGACGTCACCACGATGAACAGGATGGTGACGAGGTCAAAGACGAGCAGGCCGTAGCGGAAGCGGTGGCCGTCGGGCGTATCCGACTCGTAGTAATGGCGCAGCCACTGGATCAGCCGCTGCGATCGCGACAGGCTTCTCGTCATCCGGCCCCCTTGCGGCCGGCGATGATAGGGGCCCGCAACCGGCGTGTCAGCAGCCCTCAGCTGTCAGCGCTGAGCAGCCGGCGCACCGTCTGTTCCATGACGTCGTAGGCGCCTTCGCCGGCGTGCCGGAAGACGATGCGGCCCTGCCGGTCGATGATGTATTGCGCCGGCCAGTACCTGTTCTTGTAGGCGTTCCAGGTGGTGAAGTCGTTGTCCTGCGCCACCGGGTAGGTGATGTGATGGCGCTTGATGGCGGCGGCGACCCTGGCCGCCGAGCGCTCGCGATCGAATTCCGGCGCGTGCACACCGATCACCACGAAGCCCCGGTCCTTGTACTTGTTGTAGAGCTCGACCACGTGCGGCAGCGTGCGGATGCAGTTGATGCAGCCATAGGTCCAGAAGTCGATCATCACCACTTTGCCCCGCAATTGCGCCAGCGTGAGCGGGCCGGAATTGAACCACCGCGTGATGCCGCGGATCTCGGGGGCGGTAGCCGCGGCCATCTTCCCGGCGGCGCCGGCGCGTGCGGGCACCGAGACGCCAATCATGGCGCCCGTGGCCGAGATGAGGCCGATCAATGCGGCGGCAGCAAGCGCGACATGGAGCAGGCGATGAAGCATGGCGGTCTCCCTGGCATTGGAAACGGGACAGCGAATCCCCTGAATCCGTACCTTCTGCGGCAGACATAGGCACAGGCGCCGGTCGGTCCGAATGGCAATTGCGTGAGCAGCCGTCACGTTGCGGTCAGCGGCGGTTACGCTACGATCACGCGGCAGTGAGTACACTGCGCGACTGCGACAGGGCGGACTCACACATAGTCGCTTTGGGCTATTTGCCGCCGATTGCTGCGGTGCCAGATTTGGTTGCGCGGCGCGGGCACGGGCAGACCGGTGCAACACTGTCCGCAGCGGCCGAATGCAAACGGCAATGTCGCACGAGGAGGGAGGACCACCACCGCGCAAGCTGTCCCGGCAGGAGGACGCCTTGGTGTCCACTCTCCGCCAGAACATCGCGCGCTATCTCGCGCAACTGGATGCGGGTCTCGGCGACGACGAGCGCCGCTTCGTCGAACGCTGTCTCGCCGAGGAACAGGCGATGCTCACACGGATTACCGGCCGGTCTGGCTCCTAGGAACCTCCCTGGACCGGCGCAGCGGACAACGGACATCCCGCACTCCATCCCTCCGTCCCTTGTCCCGCCTGGAGGCCGTCCCGTCCCACCGGGGCGGCCTCTCTTTTTGTTGGGCATGGCCGGCGGCGAATGTGTCCGCCGAACGTTCTCCGGTTCCGACCCCTCGCATTCGAACCGGGTGACGCATCACTGCGTCAAAGAGAAAGCGGCATTGCCATCTGCTGCTTCAGCCATGGGAGGTAGTCGTGACCCGAACCTTGCTCACTGCCGCGCTCCTGGCCGCGGTGCTCTCCGCAACGACGGCAGCGCTTGCCGGACCGAAGAGTCCGGGCACGTCGGTGCGTCCGCACGTTTCGATCGGCCCCGCCATTGCGCGGCCCTCGATCCATCCGCGCATCCGGGTTCCGTCGGTTGGCCGTCATGTGGCGCAGCAGGTCCGGAAGCGGCACAGGGCCAGCGCCCGCACCCGCTGGACGGGAAGCTGGCACGCCGGATTTGTCACAACGCCGCCGCAGGCGTCAGGCAACAGGCGGAAGTTCCTCTCGCTGCTGGGCGTTCACCTGCGTCCTGCGGCGCCCTCGAACGGCGCGAGCCCGGTCAGGCCGCCCTTCGGGTCGGGATTGGGCAGCGGCGTGTTCGAGCCGGCCAGGGCGGACGTGCACGACCGTTTCGCCAATGTGAACGCGTCCTACCTCCTGTCGAACAGGTCTCCGTCGTCCGGTGGCGGCTACAACGAGATCATGCTCGACGATCACAGCGGCGGGGAGTAGTCCGGCTGCCGGTGACGCGGCCGTCGGATCAGGAGGCGCGCCGCAGCCCTTCGCCGCCGCCACGCAGACCGTCAAGGATGGCGAAGCTGCGCGCCAGCGAGAACTCGCGCGTCTTTGCGTCATAGGCCTCGCCGGCCAGCGGCATCATGTAGCCGTGCTGGACACCGGGGAAAATGTGCACCTCGACGTTGCGATGGCGCTCCGGAACCGCGCGATAGGCGTCGAGCACCTCGCGCGGCGCGGCGTGGTCCTGGTCGCCCCAGATGATACATACCGGCGCGGTCAACCCGTTCAGTTCGTCGATATAGGCGAGCAGGTTGGTCCCGTGGCAGGAGATGCCGGCGTCAAAGCCGAGCCGCTTGGGTCCGATGATGGCGTAGGGGCCGCTGTAGCAGAAGCCGATCACTGCGGCGCGGCCGTTGAACCCTTTCAGGTCGTGCACCATGGCGAGCGTGTCGGCGAGGTCAGCCTCGCCGATCTTCACTTTTTCTTCCCGCGGCTGAATCCGTTCGCGGGCGCGTGCATCCGAGCGCGGCAGCGGGCCCGGCACCGTACGCCAGAACAGGTCGGGCGCAGCGGCGATGTAGCCGTTCGAGGCGAACAGATCGGCGAGTGCGCGCAGGTCTTCGTCGACACCGTGCACGGCGCTGGCCAGCACGATTGCCGGCACCGGCTCCCGCGTGGCGGAGGGCAGCGCCAGATAGCAGTCGAATTCGCCACCGTCGCGCGATGTGACCTTGATCGTTTCCGCCATGACGAGCTCCTCCGCTTTTTTTTGTGGCGACGAATGTAGCGTGGATCGGGGCGCGGTGAAATCCGGTTGAACGGGAGTACGGCGCTTCCTCTTTCTCTCTCCGACCAGGTGAGAGGGGGAGGCGTGGATGCCGCGTGTTCTGTATGCTCCATCCATGCCCAACCTGATGATCATCACCGGCGGGCAGAGCGGTGTCGACCGGGCGGCGCTGGACGCGGCAATCGCGTGCGGTGTTCCCTATGGCGGCTGGTGTCCAGAAGGCGGATGGGCGGAGGACATGCCGGAGCCGCCCGGCCTGCTGGCGCGCTATCCAAACCTGCGCGCGACGCCGTCGGATGATCCGTCGCAGCGCACCGAGTGGAACGTGCTGGATGCCGAGGCCTGCCTGGTCCTCATTGACGCCGGAGGCGCAGGCGTATCTGCCGGTACCGCCTGGGCGGAAACGCTGGCGTCGGAATACGGCAAGCCGTTCAGGGAGGTCGATGTCGGCGCGCCGGACGCGGCCGAGCGCGTGCGTTCCTGGCTCGCTGCGCTGCTGGAGGCGCGCGACGGCAACGGCCCGTTCAAGCTCGCCATCGGCGGGCCACGCGAGAGCGAGGCGCCTGGCATCTACGACAAGGCGCGGACAATTCTGGGCGAGGTGCTGGGCGGCGTCGCCTGAGCGACGGCCAGCCGGCGGAAACGGTCGCCCGGGCGGGCGGCGCGGGCCTGGTTGTCCGGCCTGCCGGTCCGGGCCCCCGCACCAGATTTTTGACTATCGCGGCCTGCCCCGGCTGCCCTATAGGAAGGCGGTCATGGATGCCCCCAATCCTTCCTCGATCCCCACCGACGCCAGCCGCGCGCCGCTCCACATCGGCGCCGTCGGTCTCGTCGCGCGCGATCTCGGCCGCCTGACAGACTACTACCGCGAGTTGCTCGGTCTTGCCGTGCTTGCGCAGACGCCGGAGGCCGTAACCCTCGGCGCCGGCGGCGTGCCGCTGCTGGAACTGACCCGCCAGGCCGACGCATTGCCCGACGACCAGCACGAGGCTGGCCTCTATCACACCGCGTTCCTGATGCCGACGCGGGCGGACTTTGCGCGCTGGATCGTCTTCGCCGCGCGCACCCGCATCCCGGTCTCCGGCGCCTCCGACCACGACGTCAGCGAGGCGATCTATCTCGACGACCCGGAAGGTAACGGGGTCGAGATCTATTCGGACCGTCCGCGCACGTTGTGGAAGATCGACGGCGACACGATCTTCCAGAAGACCGAGGCGCTCGACATCGACGCGATTGTCGCCGGGATCGATGCAACGACCGCGGCCTACGATGCCGCGCCGGCCGGTCTGCGCGTTGGCCACATCCATCTGCGCGTCGGCGACATTGCCGCGGCCGAGGCGTTCTATTGTGGCGTGCTGGGCCTCACGGTGACGCGGCGGCGCGGTGGCGCCACCTTCGTTTCCACCGGCGGCTATCACCACCATGTCGCGTTCAATACCTGGCACAGTGGCCATGCCGGCCCGCGCGACCGCCAGCGTGCCGGCCTCGACTGGTTTACGGTGGAATGCAACGACCGGGGCGACCTTGATGCGCTGAAGCGGCGCCTCGACACGACCGGCGTGACCGTGCAGGCCGCCGATGGCGGCTTTGCCGCCGCCGACCCATGGGGCACCTGCATTCGCTTCACGCTGGCGTCATAGTGCGCGATTCACGAGACGATGCGACCCGGACTGCCGTCATGGCCGGGCTCGTCGCGGCATGCGCGCCGCCACCGGCGCACGCGCCGCCCGGGCATGGTGCCCGGGCCAGTGCGCAGCGGTCTGTGCTACAGGAAGATCACGTCGTCGGTGAAAATGACGCGTTCAACCTCGGACAGGGTATCGGTTCCGCCGTTGCCGACAAGGTCTGTGACGAACAGGACCGTGCCGCCCTGCGAGTACTGCACCAGGTAATCGTCGATTTCGCGGTTATAGACCACCGTATCGATGCCTTCGTCGCCGCGAACCCAGTCGTCGCCGGTGCCGGTATAGATGACATCGTCGCCCAGTCCGCCATAGATGACATCATTGCCGGCCTGGCCACGCAGGACATCGTTGCCGCGGTCGCCGACGAGCGTGTCGTGTCCGTTGCCGCCCTCGATCACGTCGATGCCGCCGCCACCGCGCAGCAGGTCCCTGCCGTTGCCGCCGAAGATGTGATCGGTGTCGGCGCCGCCAACGATGTGATCGTCGCCTAATCCGCCATACAGGTAGTCGAAACCGTCGCCGCCGGAGATGAAATCGTCGTCGGCGTTGCCGCGGATGGTGTCGTCGCCGCCGTCGCCATAGAGAAAATCATAGCCGTTATTACCTTCGATGGTATCGTCGCCGTTGCCGCCATAAATGCGGTCGTCGCCGTTGCCGCCGTGGATCTCGTCCCGGCCGTTGTCGCCATACAGCCGGTCAAATCCGACGCCGCCGTAGATGGTGTCGCGCCCGTCGCCGCCATAAATGGTGTCGGCGCCGTAGTTGCCGTACAGGGTGTCGCGGCCGTCCCAGCCGTAGATTTCGTCGTTGTCGCCCTCGCCATAGACGGTATCGTTGCCGGCGCCGGCATTGACAAAATCGTTGCCACCGCCCGCATGAATGGTGTCGTGGCCGCGGTCGCCGAACACCAGGTCGGCGCCGATGCCGGCGTAGATCGTGTCACTGCCGGCGCCGGCCTTGATGTCGTCGGCGCCGGCGCCGGTGTAGATGGTGTCGGCGAAGCTGGTGCCGAACACGGTGTCGTTACCGCCGAAAGTCTCGATCTCCGGGCTCGCGTAGAGCGCGCCGAGGCTGTCCGGCTCGTGCATATGGACGACGTCGTTGCCGGAGAAGACTGCCGCCTGGAAATAGGAGCCGCCGTTGCGATATGCGTTGTAGAGATCGACGGCCGAAAACGAGCCGCTTACCTCGGCAATGGTGCTGCCGATCGTCGGCGGGCCGGCGATGCTGGTCAGGCGGAGGACGCTGTCGACCGTGCCGCTGACCGGGCCGTCCGGGCCCATGACAATGTCATCGCCGATGAACACAGTATAGGTGCCGTCGCCGTTCTGGAACGCGAAGCCGCTATCAGGCGAGAGCAGGCCGGCCGGAATTGGGATCAGGGTCGCGTTGAAGTCGACAACGTCCTGCCAGACGAGGTGCCAGAAGCTCTGTTCGTAATAGTGTACGGTTGCCATGGTATGCCTCCATGCGCTTGACTATTACTTCTGGTCGTCGGTCGTCGCTGCGGGCCGGCGGGTTCAATAAGAAGCGCGAGTTCTCTTGCGACGGTAGCCCGGTAAGTTTCCGACATCGTCGCACAAGCCCGGCGGCAACATGCCTCACGGCGCAGGCGCTGCTTTGGCAGAATTTGACGCGTGGCGGTTCAGAGGCGGGCGCCCACCATGACGATCTACGGCCTCTATCTTCGCGATCCGGACGCGGGCGATCTGGTCTGGTTCACCTCCGGGCGCGATCTCGCGCCGGGCGCCTATGTGCGCGGGCGGGGTGACGGGTCGGCGCCCGACGTTCATGTCGCCGAGAGCATTCCCGCGCTGATCCTCGCGGTCGGGCCGCTGATCGAGCAGGCAGAACTGCGCGGCCAGGCCGATCTCGCGCCGTCCGATGCACCGCCAGGAGCCGACGCGCGCACCGCGCAGCGGATGACGGAAAGCCTGCTGCAGAGCCTGACCGAAACGAGCGACATCTGGGTGGTCGAGCCGGACTGGCTGGACGAATTGCGGCCGGTTCCCTGATCCTGTGCATCCGCGCCTTGCTCCGACCCCGCGGCGATCGCATTCGTGAGCAGCGCATCGACGATCGCGTGACCTGAATCAATTCACCACCGCGCAGGTCTCGATTACAAAAATGTCATCGCTCATCCGTGCCCGTAAAACCGGCGCTGCGCGGTCCATTAAATCTTTTCAATATGCAGGAAAGTCTGCGGTAAGGCGCAGGTCCCTATGTGCGCGGCGTAAGCCGATGTGCGCGAGTCGCATACCGAAGCGGAAATAGCCAGTACGCACTCCGGTCCCGATGCGGGTGAGAACTGCGAACGCCAGCCGGTTCATGACGATCCGGATTGGCAGAGCCGACGATAAGGAGAACGTTTGGCCACGCCACGCGGGGAGGACGTCGTTGGCCAAGCGAACTCCGGGGGACGGGGTAAAACCCGTCCCTGGCTCTCCCGGTATCGACGTTACCGGCTCGCGCACGGGTCAGTTTCAAGGTCGCGAATTCGAGGCCCCACGATGACCAGCGCACGTATCACCGAACTGGAACGCCGCCACAAATCCCTCGAGGAGGAAATCGCCGAGGCGCAGGTTCAGTGGCCGGACGATGACCTGATGATCGCCGACCTCAAACGCCGCAAGCTGCATATCAGGGACGAGATCGAACAGCTTCGGCTCAGGCTCGTATTGCTGAACTGGAATACGGGCGCGAGAGCCTCGCGGAAAAAATCGCCGAGGCTCTGCACCAGGGGCCGCCGGACCATGCGACGATAGTCGCATTCCGGCAATTTTGTGCGGCCTTCGCACCGGTTCCAAAGCGATCACTTTGACGATTTCACACGCCAGAAGGGGACTTCCCCAACGGGTCGAATTCCGTAGCAGAATTGCGGCCTCGTCATTTCTTCCTATAATCGATCCAGGAGTGCCCTGGTTTCGGTCACGTTGGGCGAGGGCAAGGGTGCTCTGATCGTTCAGTTGTGATCTGCAAGAATCAGGGAGCGGACAAATGAAGCGCCAGTTATCGGCTATCATCGCGGCAGTCATCATCGGCTGCTTTGCGACGCCCGCGGATGCCCAGCGGAAATTCATCTCAATCGGGACAGGTGGTCCGACCGGCGTGTATTTCGTGGTCGGTAACTCCATCTGCCGCATGATTCATAAGGAGGCCGCCGAAGGCCGCAAGGAAGGCCGCAAGCACGGCATCCGCTGCTCGGCGCCCTCGACCGGCGGCTCGACCTACAACATCGGACAGATCAGCCAGGGCGAGCTCGATTTCGGCGTGGCCCAGTCGGACTGGCAGTACCACGCCTACAAGTGTGACAGTGACAAGGTGACGTGTTTCAAGAAGCTGCGGGCCGTTTTCTCGGTCCATCCCGAGCCCTTCCAGATCATCGTCGGCAAGGACTCCGGCATCAAGTCGTGGGACGACCTGAAGGGCAAACGGGTCAACATCGGCAATCCGGGCTCGGGCCAGCGCGGCACGATGGAAGTTCTGATGGCAGCGCACGGCACCAAGACCGGCGATTTCGCCAGTGCGACCGAGCTGACCTCGACCGAACAGTCCAGTGCCCTGTGCGACGGCAAGATTGACGCTTACGGCTACACGGTCGGCGTACCCAACGCCGGCGTCGCGGTCGCGACCGACGGGTGCGAGGCGAAAATCATCAGCCTCAACAGCGACGTCGAGAAAAAGCTCGTCGAGGAGAATCCGTTCTACGCCTTCGCGACGATCCCGAAGGGGACCTACAAGACCACCGATTCCGACGTAACCACCTTCGGCGTCATGGCGACATTCGTCACGAGTGAGGACGTGCCCGAAGACGTCGTCTACGAGGTCACGCGCGCGGTCTTCGAGAACATCGACGACTTCAGGAAGCTTCACCCGGCTTTTGAAAACCTTGATCCGAAGAAGATGGTCAAGGACGCGCTGTCCGCGCCGCTGCATCCGGGCGCCGCGAAGTACTACAAGGAAAAAGGCTTGATGTAGCAAAGCCGAAACAACGACGCCGGCGCCCGTCCGGGGCGCCGGCGGATTTCTTTATCCGTTTTCCTGCGTGCAGCTTCAGGGGGAGGGCACGATGACGGAGCAGCCCCCTTCGGCGGCGGCGCAGCCTGACGCGGATCTTCAGAAAACCCTCGACGAGGTCGAATACACCGGCCGCCATCGCGGGCCGTTGCTCCACAAGGTCATCGCCGGCATTGCGTTCGTCTGGGCGCTGTTCCAGCTCTGGATTGCCTCTCCGCTTCCCTCGTCACTGTGGCTGATCGACGTGCAGAAGCGGGGCATCCACCTCGCCTTCGCACTGCTGCTCTGCTACCTGATGTTTCCGGCCGCGCGCCGGCTGGCGCACCGCCGGATCGCCGTCTACGACATCATTCTGGCCCTGGTCGCGAGTGGCGCGGCGCTTTACGTCTTTCTCGCCTACCGGGGCCTGGTCGCGCGCCAGGGAATCCTCCTGGACGTCGAACTGGCAGGGATTACGATCCCGGTCGAGGCCATTATCGGCGGCGTCGGCATCATCCTGCTGCTGGAGGCGACGCGACGCAGCATCGGAATCCCGCTGGTCATCGTCGCCGGAATCTTCCTGCTGTATTCGGTCGTCGGCCCCCGCGTCGACATCCTGATCGCGGTCATTGCCGGGATGATCTTCGTGGGCGGTGCCTATCAGACGTTCTGGGGCCGGACCGGCTTCGGCATCCCGCTGCTCGTGCTCAGCGGTGTCGTGTTCCTCTACGCCTTCCTTGGCTCGGACGTGCAGAACATCCTTGCCCACAAGGGTGTCTCGCTGAATCGTCTCATCGGCTACCAGTGGCTCGGCGGCGAGGCCATTTTCGGCATCCCGCTCGACGTGTCGGTGAGCTTCGTCTTCCTGTTCGTGCTGTTCGGCGCTTTGCTGGAGCGCGCCGGTGCCGGCCGGTATTTTCTCGACCTCTCGTTCGCGATGGTCGGCAAGTACCGGGGCGGGCCCGCGAAGGCAGCGATCCTGGCCTCGGGCATGACCGGCGCGATCTCGGGCTCCTCGATCGCCAACGTTGTCACCACCGGGACCTTCACCATCCCGGTGATGAAGCGCACCGGATTCACCGCGATCAAGGCCGGAGCCATCGAGGTGGCGGCGTCCACCAACGGGCAGATCATGCCGCCGATCATGGGGGCCGCCGCCTTCATCATCGCCGAGTTCATCGGCATCAGCTACTTCGACGTCGTTGTCGCGGCGATCATCCCGGCGCTGACCAGCTACATCGCGCTGCTCTACATCTCGCATCTCGAGGCGATGAAGCTGGGCCTTTCCGGCCTGCCGAAGGCGGAAATTCCGCTGCTATGGTCCACGCTCGTCAACGGCCTGCACTATCTGATCCCCATCGTCGTGCTCATCTATCTGCTGATGATCGAGCGCTGGTCGGCGTCGAGCGCGGTGTTCTACTCGATCATCTGGATGATGCTGATCGTCCTCGGCACCAAGGCGTTTCCGAAACGCTTCGACCACGCCTTTCTCGTCGTGCCGCTGGGCATTCCCGTGCTTGTCAGCACCGCGCTGCGCTGGGGGCTCGGCTATGACATCGGGGATGCCAATCTCTGGGGCCTCGTCGTCGCCGTGGCGATCATCGCCGGCATGGCGTTCGCCAGCTGGCAGCAGGATCGCGCGGTGCTCGACCGCCTGAGGGAGGGATGCGCCGAGATCTTCGAGGGCATGGTCAACGGTGCAATCAACATGGTCACGATCGGTGTCGCCGTCGCCACCGCCGGCATCATCGTCGGCGCCGTCGCGTCGACCGGGCTCAACAACGCCATGGTCGGGCTGGTCGAGGCGATCTCGGGCGGCAACGTCTATATCCTGCTGGTGCTGGTGGCGGTGCTGTGCCTCGTGCTCGGCATGGGGCTGCCGACGACCGCGAACTACATCGTCGTCGCCTCGCTGCTGGCCGGCGTCATCGTCGAGCTCGGCTCCGCCGCCGGCCTGGTGCTGCCGCTCATCGCGGTGCACCTCTTCGTCTTCTACTTCGGGCTGATGGCGGACTCGACACCGCCGGTGTGCCTGGCGGCCTTCGCCGCCTCGGCGATCTCGCGGGCGGATCCGCTCGCCACCGGCGTGCAGTCGTTCCTCTACGACATCCGCACTGCCGTGCTGCCGTTCATCTTCATCTTCAACCCTGAGCTTCTGCTGATCGGCGTGGAGAGCTGGTGGCAGGGCATCATGGTCTTCGTGCTCTCGGTCATTGCCATCTTCTGTTTCAGCTCGGTCACGCAAGGCTGGCTGATCGTCAAGGTGAGGTGGTACGAGGCGATCGCGCTGCTGGTGGTGATGATCGCCCTGTTCCGG
>CAZUDR010000033.1:0-15102 GCA_964618715.1 uncultured Undibacter sp.
GTGAACATCACCACCGGCGGCGCGCCGACCATGACCGCGGAAGAACGCGTCAAGCCGGCGGCGACCTTCAAGCCGGAGGTCGCTTCGCTCAACATGGGCACGATGAACTTCGGGCTCTATCCGATGATCCCGCGCTACAAGGGCAAATTCAAACACGATTGGGAGGAGCCGTATCTTGAGGGCACCCGCAAGGGCATGTTCAAGAACACCCTTGCCGATATCGAGTACATCCTCACCACGTGTGCCGGAAACAACACCCGCTTCGAGATCGAGTGTTACGACATCGGCCATCTCTACACACTCAAACACTTCCTCGATCGCGGCGTGGTCAAGCCGCCGCTGTTCGTGCAGTCGGTGTTCGGCATTCTCGGCGGCATCGGCACGCACCCGGAAGACGTCATGATGATGAAGCGTACCGCCGACAGGTTGCTCGGCGACAACTATCACTGGTCGGTGCTCGGCGCGGGTGCTGCCCAGATGCGGATCGCTGCGCAGGCCGCGGCGATGGGCGGCAATGTGCGCGTCGGCATGGAGGACTCGCTGTGGATCGGGCCCGGCAAGCTCGCCGAGTCCAACGCGCAGCAGGTCACCAAGGTGCGCCAGATTCTCGAAGGGCTCGGCGTGGAGATCGCCACGCCCGACGAAGCGCGCGAAATCCTGTCGCTCAAGGGCGGCGACAGGGTGAATTTCTAGCCGCCGTTGCGTTCGCATTCGAAGACACGCAGTGGCCGGGCCCGTCCCGGCTGCTGGCGTATTTGACGCGCGACGCCCGTCTACCCACCTCGCCGGAAGTGTGTAACAATTTGCGCGGCGACCGGATTTCGCCATACGAAATGTCCGCCAAGGGCATCGATGAGTGGGAGGAAACGCACACTGTTCGCAAGGCGTCTTGCGCAGGAAGTTGCGCAGACGGGCCGGGCGCTCGAGGTTCGGCCGCTGAAGCGAACGCTTTCATGGTGCACATCTCGACGGGCCATCGACCGGCTGGTGTCCGTGCCGGTCGGATGACAACGTCTCCGGACAGAACTGAAAAAGTGCGTCGAAGCGCGCAGGAAAGGGAGGAAAGAATGCAAAAACGGAAATCGGGCGTGGTTGCTGCTGCCGTTTCCGGGACGATGGTTCTCGGATTTGCGGCCGCTCTGATGCTTGGCAACGTCGGCCAGGCCGCCGCCAAGGAAATCGTCATCAGGATCGGCTCCGGCCATCCCCCAACGGTCGTCTATGCGGGCCTGATGAAGAACTTTTTTCAGCCCGAGCTCAAGAAGGCGATCGAATCCAAGACCGATCATACGGTCAAGTTCATCGAAGGATACTCGGGCTCCATCGTGAAGGTGTTCGATACTTTTGAAGGCGTTCAGAACGGCGTCCTCGATATCGGCGGCTTCTGCTACTGCTTCGAGGCCTCCAAGCTGCCCATGCACGCCTTCCAGATCATGCTGCCCTTCGGCACCATGGACCCGGAGGTAAGCGTTGCCGTCGCTACCGACGTCTACGCCAAGTTTCCGATCCTCGCGGAAGAATTCCAGAAGTACAATCAGACGCTGCTCGCGATCATCGGCGACGGCGGCTACAACCTCGGCACCAACTTCCCGTGGAAAACGGTGTCCGACCTCAAGGGCCACAAGATCCTCGGCGCCGGACTCAACCTGAACTGGATGAAGGAAGCGAATATCGGCATCGTTCCGGTGACCGACGGCTTGCCGGGCTGGTACCAGAAGATCAAGACCGGCGTCGCCGAGGGCGGCATCATGTTCCCCAGCGCCTGGGGGCCGGTGTTCAAGCTGCATGAAGTCGGCAAGTACTACACCACCATCGGCTTCGGCTCGATCACCTGGCATGGTCTGACCGCCAACAACCGCTTCTGGGCGAGCCTGCCGGACGATGTGAAGCCGATCGTCATGGAAGTCGCCAAGCGTTATCAGATACAAACCGGCGTCTTTAACAAGAAAGGCTACGAGAAGGATATGGCCTGGCTGCGCAAGAACATTACGGTGAGTGACTTGCCCGCCGATGTGCGCCTCGAGTGGGCGCAGAAACTCTCGCACTGGCCGCAGAAGATCGCCGACGAACTCGAGGCCAAGGGTTATCCGGCCAAGGCGATCCTGAACGAGACCTTGGATTCGGCCGAGCGGCACGGCTACAAGTGGCCGGTACGTTACGAGGTCAAATAACTGGGTCGCACAGGATCTGGTCGATCAATCAAAATTGCCGGCTGGAAATCCAGTTCAATGATTTTCAGCCGGTATTTTTGATTCCGGTTTCGAACGGTGCTTCAGGGGGGAAGCGAAGCAATGTCGATCATTACTCTCAGTGATCGATTGTCCAAGTTCTTGATGATCGTTGCGGCAGCCTGGACATTCGGGCTGGCGTTCCTCGTCATGGCCGACATCATCGGGCGGACTGTTTTCAGCAGGCCGATTTACGGGACTGCGGAAATGGTCGCTGCCTCCATCGTCATCATCGTGTTCCTGCAGGCCGGCTACGCCATCCGCTCGCGCTCGATGCTCAGGGCGGATTTCCTGGTCATCCTTCTGCCGGACAAGGTCCAGCGGACACTGCTGGCCATCGGCTATCTCCTGGGCGCCGCCTTCTTTCTCATGATCATCACCGGCGGCTGGGAGGAAAGCGTCAAGTCGTTCATCGAGGGCGAATACGAGGGCGAAGGCGCCCTGCGTGTTCCGTCATGGCCGGCGCGCTGGACGGTTATCGTTGGCAGCGGCCTCGCCATGATCAATTACCTGGTCATGGCTTATCTCGATGTCTTCAGGCCCAGGATGCTGAACTCCGAATCGGATCCGGACAATCCGTTGACCGCGTTCGATAACACGCAGGATTAGTCCAGTGTTCGAGGTCAACACCGCTGCATTGCTGGTCATCAGCCTTGTCGTTCTGGTCGCGATCGGCGTTCACATCGCCGTCGCACTCGGCATCACCAGCGCGCTCGGCATCTTCCTGGTGACCGGCGCCGACTCCTACGCTTTCCAGACCGTGCAGACCATGCTGGCGGCGACGGCCTACGAGGCCATCCGCGCCTACATCTTTGCCGTCATTCCCCTGTTCATGCTGATGGGCGAGTTTATTGGCAAATCGGGGGTCGTGACCGACGTTTACCGCGGTATCAACCGGCTGCTGCACAGATTGCCCGGCCGTCTGGCGATCGCCACGGTGGTCGGAAACGCGCTGTTTTCCTTCGTTACCGGCGTGAGCATCGCCTCCGCCGCCGCCTTTTCGCGCATTGCCTATCCGGAGATGCGGCGCCACGGGTACCACAAGGGGTTCGCACTGGGCGCCATCGCCGGCTCGAGCTGCCTCGGCATGCTCATCCCGCCGTCGGTTCTGATGATTGTCTGGGGCATTCTCACGGAGCAGTCGATCGGCCAGCTTTTTGCCGCCGGCGTGTTTCCGGGCCTGCTCCTGGCGGCCCTGTTCGTCTTCTACGTCTTTGTCGCAGCCGTGCTGAACCCGGCCATCGTGGGAATGCGCACGGGGGCCGCGCAGGCGGACGCGGACAACGGAGCCGGCACTGCCGGTGAGGAAGAGGTCTCGACCGGCCAGTTCCTTATCAGCCTCGGCGGCATCGTCCTCGTGATTATCGCCGTCCTGGGCGGCATCTGGTTCGGGGTCTTCACGCCGACCGAGGGTGCCGGCGCCGGCGCCCTGATCGGCCTGGCGCTCGGCATCATCAAGGGCATGCGGTTTCGCGATGTCATCGACTCCATCCTGTCGGTGGGAAAGACCTCCGCGCCGATCCTGCTGCTGCTGGTCACCGCGGCGCTTTATTCGCGCACGCTTGCCATGACCGGCATGGCGAACGCCATCGAAGGCCTGTTCCTGGGTTCCGGCATGGAACCCTGGATGATCATCGCCGTCATGGTGCTGGTGTGGTTCCTGCTGGGGATGATCATCGATTCCATCTCCATCATGTTGCTAACCGCGGCGATCTTTGCGCCGATCGCGGTCAATCTCGGCTATGACCCGATCGCCTTCGCCATCATCGCCATCATCGCCATCGAGGCCGGCTTGTATACGCCGCCCTTCGGCCTGCTTGTTTACACGGTGAAGGCGTCGATCCAGGAAATCGAACCTGACATGAATGTGATGACGATCTTCAAAAGTTCGACGCCCTACTGGATCATCATGCTGATCGGCATGACGGTTATTATCAATTTCCCGCAGATCGCCACCTACCTGCCGAGCAGGCTGTTCTGAACGGACGGCCGTCGGCCGGTCGCTCGCAAAATTGTGAGGTGCGCCACCACCGCCGGCGCACGTTCCGGACCATATTTGCACTTCCGTCCGATAGCTGATCTCCCTAGAATGGCACGGTCCATGCGGTCGTTTATGCCGATTCGGCTTTCGCGGTATTGAAACCAAGGATAGACCCATGCGCTTCAAGGCATTCGCTTTCCTCGCCACCGTTCCGCTCACCGCCGTCGCCCTGTCGCCTGCGCAGGCTGCACCGCAGATTCTGGGCCTGATTGCATCGGCCAAACCGGTGCCGATGACATGCGCGGACGGGACGTGTACGGCAGAGCTTTCGTCGGTCTGTCTGCAGCAGCACCGCCCGACGCCGTCCACGGGAACGGTGTACCGGCCCGCCAGCAGCACCGTGATCACTTTGTCGGTCGCGGGACCGGATGGCGTAAATCGCCGCATGCGGGTCGACGCGGTTCTCGATTACAAATCGCTTCGGCAATTCAGCGCGGTCAAGGTCAGTCTGGCTGAATCAACGGTTCGCCGGCTGGGCAATGGCGCGGCAATGATTTCCGTCAGCCCGATGGCGTCGCTTGTTCCGGTTTCTGTCGAAGGCGATCCGACGCCGTTGAACGCCGGCGAAATAGCCCGCTACACAGGACCACTCCGCGCGCTGGCCGAACGCGCCTTCGAGCAGGACAGCGACCGTGTCAATGCCACGCGCATACTCAACCAGATGGCCAACCGTCTGCCGCAAGACAGCACTGCCGGGATCGAGGAAGCGACCCCGCTCTGGAAGCTGACAGTGAGCGAGGATACCAGCCCCGAAACGAAGAAATTTCTGACCCGTGCGATCGAAAGTTGCCGGGAGACGCTGCGCACCGGCGTGCAGGCCAATCTTTCGTCATGCCTGCGCTATCAGCACGATTACCTCTCCGGCGAGAACACGAACAACGCCTGGCAGGCGATGAATCCGGGAAGCTAGGCCGCGCGGCGGCGAGCAGAGCGGCGGCCCCAACCGGAATGAGCAAACCTTAGGCGACCGGCGGCACCCGGAAGGTGGCCGCCGGTTCGCCGGTTGCGACCCTGTTTCGGTTGCTCCCGGCCTTGCGAATCCTTCCAATAGAGTCGAAGGATTCGAAAGCGGCCATGGCCTCACTCGACACCATCAGCCTCGCGATTCTGCTCGGCAGCCTGCTGGTTCTCGCCGGCATCCTGTCCAGCCTGATCGCCCTGCGGTTCGGGGCCCCCCTGCTGCTGGTGTTTCTGCTGTTCGGCATGCTGGCCGGTGCGGGAGGGCCCGGCGGCCTCGAGTTCAACGATGTCGGTACCGCCTATACGGTCGGTTCCATCGCGCTCGCGCTGATCCTGTTCGACGGGGGCCTGCGCACGCGGCTGGCCAGCTTCCGCAACGTGCTGGCGCCGGCGGTCATGCTGGCGACTGCGGGTGTTCTGATCACTGCTCTGGTGGTGACGCCGGCGGCCAAGCTGGTGCTCGGCATTGGCTGGACCGAGGCGCTGCTCGTCGGCGCGGTGATCGCCTCGACCGACGCCGCCGCGGTCTTTTTCCTGATCAACGCCCGCGGCCTCCGCCTGCGCCCGCGCGTCCGCGCCACACTGGAGGTGGAGTCCGGTACCAACGACCCCTTCGCGGTATTTCTAACCTTGCTGCTGGTCGAGGTCCTCGCGGTTGGCGGGCAGTCCTGGTCGGACGCCCTGATGACGCTTCTCCGCGACGCCGTATTCGGTTCCCTGATCGGCTATCTCGGTGGCCGCATTATCACGGTTGTGCTCAACCGCCTCGATCTGCCGCAGGGTCTGCATGCGCCCTTCGTGGCGGTCAGCGCGCTGGTTGTCTTTGCCTTCGCCAACTCGATGCATTCGTCCGGCTTTCTTGCCGTCTATCTCGCCGGTCTGGTCATGGGCAACCGGCAGACGCGCGCGCACAACTCGGTCATTGTTTTCCTCGATGCGGTGACCTGGCTCGCGCAAATCGTCATGTTCGTGCTGCTCGGCCTGCTGGCGTGGCCGCAGCGGCTGGAATACAGCATTGTCGGCGCTGCCGTGGTGGCGCTGGTGCTCATGCTGGTTGCGCGGCCGGCGGCGGTGTTCCTCTGTCTGGCGCCGTTCGGCTTCCAGCCGCAGGAGAAGCTGTTCATATCGTGGGTGGGACTGCGCGGAGCGGTGGCGATCTTCCTCGCCTCCATTCCGCTGCTGGTCGGGTTGCCCTCGGCCTATCTTTATTTCGACGTCGCCTTCGTGGTGGTGGTGTTCTCGCTCCTGATCCAGGGGTGGACGGTGACACTCGCCGCGCGCAAGCTCGACATCTCTTTTGCCCGCAAGGATCCGCTGCCGCGCCGGGTCGAGCTCGACCTTCCCGGTCAGCTTGCGCGCGAGATTGTCGGCTATCCGGTGCCGGCCAACAGCCCGTTCCTGCGCCGCGGGCTCATCCCCAACTGGGCACGGCCGACCATGGTGGTGCGCAACGAGGAAATCCTGACCCCGGCCGAAGCGCAGCCGCTGCGCGAGGGCGATTATCTCTACCTGCTGGCGCCGCCCGAAAAGGCACAGGCGCTTGACCGTTTCTTCGTCGAGATGCCGCCGCCGCGCGCACCGGATCCCACGCTGCTCGGCGACTTCTTCGTGCCGTCAACGGCGACGCTTGGCGCGCTGGCGGACATCTACGGGCTCCAGGTGGCCGCCGCGCACACCGAAGTGACACTGGCCGATTACTTCGTCGATCAGCTCGGCCGTCCGGCAGGAGCAAGCGACGTCGTCGAACTGGGCCCGATCGCGCTTCTGGCGCACACGGTGGAAGACGGCCGCGTCACCACCGTCGGCCTGAGGCTGGCGGAACCGGAAGCGCCCGAGGGCTGGACCGGCCTCGCGCAACTGCTGACGCAGCGGGTGAAAAAGCTGATTGGCTGAAGCGGAAAATCGAAACTAGAGGGAGCGGCGCGACGGCAACGGCGCGTTTTGCACCAGCCAGGCACCGCCGAACAGCACCGCGGTCCAGAACAGGTCGCCAAGCACGGTCTTGTCGAGGAAGGGCAGCGCGGCCACGTAGCATGCCACCAGCCCCTCCCAGGTCAGCGGATACATGCCGCTGAACGCCCAGACAGCGAGATTCGAGGCGGCGAAGAAAATCAGCGAGCACGACACCATGGTGCCGATGACCGGCAGCGCACCACGCCAGCGCCGCGTCAGCATGCCGGCCACGGCCGGCAACGCGATCGCCGCATAAACGACGAGGGTAACGCGCCAGTCGTCGCCGGCCAGCCCGAAACCGCTCAGTCCCATGGCCGCGATTGGCACGATCACCGCCAGCGCCGGCATGTTCAGCATTCGCGCGGCGAACAAGCCGCTGGCGGCAACCGGCAGGAACCCGGGGGCATGGGGCAGCAGGCGCGCGACCATATCGAAGCCGATGAGAAAAGCCACCAGCGCCAGATCGAACGGAATCTCGCTGCGGGTCCTGGTCGGCTGCATTGCGGTCATGTCCCTCGGGTGATTTCAGGCCTTTTAGCACGCTGGCGACCGGGCACGGAAGGCCGCCGGGTCATTGTTTTCCCACGCTGTTTTGGGCCCATTCGGCGATGATCGTTGCCAGTGCATCGAGTCCGTCGGTCAGCGCCGCCGGTCCCGGCTGCAAAATGAGGGCCGACTTTACCTCGCGCAGCCAGCCGCCGGCGACAGCAGGAACCCGGTCAAATCCGGGACGGGCGGCGACCTTGCCCGGCACGAATTTCTTGCCGCACCAGGAGCCAATGATGATGTCGGGCTGTGCCGCGATCACGGCGTCCGCGGAAACGATACGGTCCCTGGCATTCTTGCACGCGGTCATGTCAGGGAAGACGTCGATGCCGCCTGCCGCCGTCACGAGTTCGGAGACCCAGCCGATCCCCGTGATCATCGGCTCGTCCCATTCCTCGAAATAAACCCGCGGTCGGCGCGGCAGGTGTGTCGCCCGCTCGCGGGCGGCGTCAACGCGGTCCGCGAGCGCATTGGCCAGCGCCTCGGCCTTGTCCTGTGACCCCGCCAGCGCTCCGAGCGCGCGGACCATTTCGAGGATCCCGGCGATGTCGCGCTGGTTGAATGCGTGAACGGCGACATTGGCGCGGATCAGTTCGGCTGCGATGTCGGCCTGCAGGTCGGAAAAGGTCAGCACCAGATCGGGTTTGAGTGCCAGAATCTTCGGCACGTCCGCGGAAATGAAGGCGGACACCCGGGGCTTTTCCTTGCGCACGCGCGGCGGACGCACTGCATAGCCCGAGACCCCGGCAATGCGCCGTTCTTCGCCGAGGAGGTAGAGCGTCTCGACGGTCTCCTCGGTAAGGCAGACGATTCGCTCGGGCGGGAACATCGCGACATCCTGAAATTGTCGTCACGTGAAAACACCCGATTGTGCCGAGTGACGATCTGACATGCGCATCTTGAGCGTGTGCTATCCTGCTGTCATGCTCTGGCTGAGGAAACCATGAGCAATTCGTTGCGTCCATCAGATCAATCGTTCCAGCTCGAAGAAGCCACGATCGACGAACTGCATGCCGCGATCAAGGCTGGCCAGACCACCTGCCTGGCGGTTGTCCGGCACTATCTCGCCCGCGTTCGCGCCTACAATGGCGTTTCGAGTATGCTGGTCACCGAGGATGGTAAGCCCGTCCCCGAAGCAAAAGGGACGGTCCGCGCCGGCGAACCGCTGAAATTTCCGACCCGGACGGTGAAGGCTGCGGACATCCTTCCCGATCTCGAGAAGTATGCCGGGCCTCCGCTGGAGTTCGGGCGGATGGAGCCGACCGCCTCCGATCCCTCCGTGCAGCAGCAGTACGGCATGATTGTCGGCATTCCCGATGCAGGACAGGTCAATGCGCTTGCCACCCTGAACATCCGCGGCGAGCGTTCGATCACCTGTCGCGGCGACTATGACCTGCATCCCTCCAAGGGCCCGCTGCCGAAGGGCGCGCCGCCGGTCTGCGAATATTTCCGACATCTGCCCGATGCGCTCGAGCAGGCGGCTGCGTTTGATGAAAAATACGGATCGAATCCCGACCTCGACGCCATGCCGATGTACGGCGTTGTGTTTTCTTTCAAGGATTCGTTCGATACCAGGGACATGCGATCGACGGGCGGCGGCGATGCCCGCTACGACATCGATTTTCCGCCGCGCGACCACGTGCTGGTCGAGCAATTGCGGGAAAAGGGTGCGATCATTTTCGCCAAGGCGGTGAACACGGAGTACAACGGTCGGCCCGATGCGCCCGGCGGGCCCCATCAGCCGGAAAAGGTCCTGCCGACCACGCTCGGCTACCAGCGCAGTTCGTGGGCCGGCAATCCTTCCAACCCTTACGATACGACCCGGTCGGCCTCGCTCGGCTCGAGCTCCGGTTCCGCGCTCTCGGTGAGCGTCAACATGGTGATGTGCAGCCTCGGCGAGGAGACGCGGGCGTCCTGCCGCGGCCCGTCGAACCACAATGCCGTGGCGCTGATCCTTCCGCACAAGTCCATGATCGGCTTCGGGGGCGGCGCCATCGGCGCCGACATTCACGTCGACCGCAGCGGCATTCACGCGCGCACAATCGGCAACGCGGCGAAAGTGCTGGACGCGCTGCGCGATCCGGTCGAGGGCTACTACGACCCGCGCGACGTTTTCACCACGGTGCCGCGGTCTTCGGCATTGAAGTCCTACGCTGCCTGTGTGCGGATGGATGGCAAACCCGGAGCGCTGGAAGGCCTGCGCATCGGGGTCATCCGGGAATCCATGACGGCTCGCCCGGATCGCCTGACCGAGGTACCGATCACCACCGCGGCGGCCAACGAAATCAAGACGGTGATCGGGGGTACGCTCGGTGCCACGCTGGTGGAGACGTCCGATCCGCTGTGGGAGCCTGACCCGGAAATCGAGGCCATGTCCGTCGATTATCGGGTGGCACTGGCCCGTCTCGTTCCGGTCTTCATGCCCGACATCCTGTTCCGGCTCGGCGAGGACGGCCAGCCGGTGTTCAGCGAGTTCGCCGCGGCCATCGAGCCGACCGAGTTCGAGCCCGGCAGGGTGTTCGGCTCCGGCACGATACGGCCGATCGACTACATGGTCGAGCTGGCCGAAGGCCGGATCGCGCCGCCGGGCAACCTTGATCTCCGGACGGTGCAGCACCAGGCGCCACAGACCTCGTACCGTTTCCACATCAACCAGTATCTTTCGCGCCGCGCGGCCGACTGGGAAGCAAGGGGCTTCAGGGAGACGCTGACCGATTTCAGCCAGCTCAATGCCCGCTCCAAGTTCTGGGGAGATGATCAGCGCGCGAACTTCCTTCACTGGGATGAAGTCCGCGACTTGCGCAACCCGTGGCGTGAGCGCCAGGGCAACAACGAACGCGTCATGCTGCGCGAGCTGCTGCGGCGGGCCGACATGATGGTCATCTACGAGAACCGCCTGGATGCACTGGTACGCCTGCACACGCCGTGGCCGCCGGGTCTCATCGGGGGCGCGGGGCAGGGATTTCGCAACAATCTCACGCCGGAATCCCTGAGCGGCCCGAATGCCGGCCTGACTGAGGTTCTTATCCCGGCCGGCTATGTCACCGAGGTGTATGATCCGGTGTACAAACTTAGCGCTGACCGAAAGCGCTACCTGCACGAGCCGTCCGATCGCGTAACCAGGCTGCCGGCACCGGGGTTGCCATTCTCGCTGGTGTTTCGTGCCGAACCGGGCAAGGAAGACGTACTGCTTCGCGTCGCGTCCACCTACGAAGCGGCATCGCGGCGCCGTGTTCCGCCGCCCGCGTTCGGGCCGCTTCCCGGCAACCGATAGACGTCATCGTTCGTCACCCGCGGGCTTGTCCCGCGGGTCCCGCCTGGAAACGCACCGCCTCCCTGAACGAGATGGCCGGATCAAGCCCGGCCATGAGGGATCAGGTGGAAACAGCTTCAGGTCCGCAGATTGATCAGGCCGGCTCGAGATAGGGCTCCCAGGCCTCGACGGCGACCTTCACGTTCGGCTCGGAGTCGGGGCCCCACAATTCACGACCATCGAAGCGAACTGTGTAGAGCCAGTGCGGATCCTCCGCCCGCCTGGTCGCGTTGCTGTCCGGAAAGACGTGGCAGCCGACGATGCGTGTAACCTCGCCGGTGTGCCCGCGCACATAGCGTGGCAGACGCGTGTGTGTTTTCGGATGGGTGTTGCGCGCGCGCACCCTGTCGCCCACCTTGAACTTTGCGGGCGCGGGCGGAGTACGGTCGTAGGGCGAACCGCAACGCACCATATTGGCAACCTGCGCCGCCGTCACCGGCTGTTCCGCCTTGCTTGCTGCCCCATGTGCGTGGCCGTCCCTGATCTCTTCGGGTGTCGCAATCTTGTATTGCAGCATCATTTTCTCGAGAGTCGCCACCCAAAGCCCGTAGTAGCTGAGGTTCAGGTACAGCGGCGGCGGCAGGCTTTCGCGCGCGTAGCGGAATTCGTCCAGGTTCCAGATATTGGCGACGCCGATCGCCATGTTGAGGGCGAAGGCCTTTTTCTCCCAGTCGGAATGGAAAACCGGCTCGTTCTGCTCGACCTCGACCGGGCCGAAGCCGTGCATTCCGCCCATGTCCGCCGCGCCGTTCATTTCGCCGGATCTCCGGGACGTGTCGCCAGGCCGGTGCCTATCATGCTGTCGCGTGTCACAAGGTCGGCAAGCTGCTCCTCGCTCCAGCCGTCCGTGCCCTCCGGCCGCATGGGGATGACGAGATATCGCAGTTCGGCGGTCGAATCCCAGACGCGGATTTCTACGTCCTCGGACAGCTCGACACCGAACTCGCGCAACACCGCGCGCGGTTCGGACACGGCGCGCGAGCGGTAGGGCGCTGACTTGTACCACATCGGTGGCAGGCCGAGCACGGCCCACGGGTAGCAGGAGCAGAGCGTGCAGACAACCATGTTGTGAACGGAGGGCGTGTTCTCCAGTGCCACGAGATGGTTACCGGAGCGTCCGCCGTAGCCCAGCGATCCGATGGCGGCCGTGCCGTCCTCAAACAGCCACTTGCGGAAGGCGGGATTGACCCAGGCTTTCGCCACCACCTGGGCGCCGTTACGCGGCCCGATCTTTTTCTCATAGGTCTCGATCAGCTCGTCGAGCGCCGCCGGCTCGATGTAGCCCTTCTCGAGCAGGATCGATTCAAGCGCGCGCACGCGCAACTGCATCTCGGAGAGTTCCGAGCCGTGGTCGTGATGATGCGTGTGGCTGTGTTGCATGGCACGACTATAGGTCCATTGCACGCAGAGCGACAGCGGGACTTTGCGTCGCATCGGGTGCGCAGTGCAAGGACGACGTGTGCGGGGCTGGTCGACCCGGTTCGCGGCGGAACGGGCTAGGTCAGCAGGTCCACGCCGTCGCGTGCCGTCACCCGGCCGCGATCCAGCATCACCACATGATTCGCGATGCGCTTCACGTCGCCGGGTTCATGGCTGACATAGATCATGGGAACGCGCGCCTCGTCGCGCAGGCGCTCGAGATAGGGCAGGATGTCGCGCTTGCGCGCGGCATCGAGCGATGCCAGCGGCTCATCCAGCAGCAGGAGGCGGGGGCGCGCCAACAGGGCGCGGCCGACCGCCACGCGCTGACGCTCGCCGCCCGACAGCTTGCCGGGGCGACGGTCGAGCAGATGGCCGATATCCAGCAGGTGCACGACGTGGTCGAGGGTCTTGGCGTCCTCGGCAATCCCGCTCATCCAGCGGCCATAGTCGAGGTTGTGCCGCACCGAGAGATGCGGGAACAGGCGACCCTCCTGGAACACGCAGCCGATCCGGCGGCGCCACGCCGGCACATCAATGCGTGCGGCCGCGTCGAACAGCGTCTGGTCGTCGAGTCGTATGTGGCCGCGGTCGGGCCGCATCAGGCCGGCAATCATGCTGATGATGCTGGTCTTGCCGGCACCGGACGGGCCGAACAGCGCGGTTGCGCCGCCGGCCGCCTCGAACGCAGCCTTGAGTGAGAATTCGCCGAGCTGTTTTTCGATGTCGACACTGAGCATGGCTCAGGCCCCATGCAGCCGCGCCGTTGCGCGGCGGGCCAGCCATTCCGACGCAACCAGCGCGGCCAGCGAAATGATCACGGCAACCACGACAAGCTGCAGCGCGGCGGCGTCGCCGCCCGGCACCTGGGTCAGCGTGTAGATGGCCGCCGAAATGGTCTGCGTGTCGCCCGGGATGTTGGACACGAATGTGATGGTTGCGCCGAACTCGCCGAGGGCGCGGGCGAAGGCGAGCATGCAGCCGACGATGATGCCGGGCAGCGCCAGCGGCAGCGTAATGGTGATGAAGGCCCAGATGCGGTTCGCGCCCAGCGTGGACGCGGCGTCCTCCAGCCGGCGGTCGATGGCTTCGATCGACAGCCGGATCGCGCGCACCATTAGCGGAAACGCCATGACCCCGCAGGAGATCACCGCGCCGGTCCAGCGGAAGGCGAAAATGATGCCGAAATGGTCGGCGAGGAAGGCGCCGACCGGCGCGTTGCGGCCCAGGGTAATCAGCAGCAGATAGCCGGTCACCACCGGCGGCAACACCAGCGGCAGGTGCACCAGCGCGTCGACCAGCGACTTGCCCCAGAAATCCCTGCGCGCCAGCAGCAGGGCGATGGCGATCCCGAATGGCAGCGCGACCAGTGTCGCCACGCTGGCAATGCGCAGCGACAGCAGGATCGCGGTCAGGTCCTGGTCGGTCAGCGTGAGCACGTTCACGATGCCTTCGGCTGGACGAGAAAGGTGAAGCCGTACCGCTCGAAGATCGCCTTCGCCGCCGGCGTCTGCAGGAAGTGCAGGTAACGCGCTGCTGCCTTGCTTTTGGCGTCTCCGATCGCCGCCACCGGATAAATGATCGGTGGGTGCGAACCGGCGGGGAATTCGCCGATCGTCTTGACCGCCGGTTCCACCTGAGCATCGGTCGCATAGACGATCCCCAGCGGCACCTCTCCCCGCGCCACATAGGCGAGCGTCGCACGCACATTCTCGGCCTGGGCAAGCCTCGGTTCCGCCGCCTGCCAGGCGCCGAGGGACTGCAGCGCGGCTTTTGCGTAAAGGCCGGCCGGCACGGCGGTCGTGTTGGCGACCGCAATGCGCCCGTTACCGGCCAGCCCGGCGATGTCGATTCCCCGGCCGATCTCCACCTTGCCGAGCCCTGAAGATCTGGGCGCGATGAGTACCAGCGAATTGCCCAGAAGATCGACCCGGCCGGGAGACGCCACCAGCGATCGTTCCTGAAGATAGTCCATCCACGTCGCGTTGGCGGAAACGTAGATATCGGCAGGCGCGCCTTGCGCGATCTGTTTTGCCAGGGCGGAACTGGACGCATAACTGGCGGTGACCCTGATATCAGTCGCCCTGGTGAAGGCGGCATTCACCGCGTCGAGCGCGTTGCGCATCGATGCGGCCGCGAACACGGTCAGTGTGTCCACTGCGGCCGCGGGCGCAGCCAGCGCGACGACAAGGCAGAATGCGGCGAGCAGCCGGACGGTCATGGCGGTTGTCCCCGGGCACGCAGACTGGGCGCCCGTTTGGCGTCAGGTCGAAAACGGAAACGACCGGGCGCCGGAACCGCCGTTCCGGCATTCGCGGCGCACGCACGGAGCACCGCAGGTCGAAAAAGATGCTAGCGGCTCTCCCTTGCCGAAGCAACATGGCGGCCGTCTTCCCCGCAATGGCGCGAATGGCTGGCGGCGGGTGTTGCCGGGATGGCCGTCACGCCGCACACTGCGGCAAGGCGGGTATGCTCAATGTTGGATGCAGTCTCTGCGGGCGACTTCGACTATATCATCGTCGGTGCGGGCTCGGCCGGCTGCGTGCTGGCCAACCGGCTGTCGGCCGATGCGTCAAAACGCGTGCTTCTGCTGGAGGCGGGCGGCCGCGACAACTGGATCTGGTTCCACATCCCCGCCGGGT
>CAZUDR010000034.1:0-14992 GCA_964618715.1 uncultured Undibacter sp.
CACCGAGACGGGATCGATCAGCACGGTGGCGCCGTCACGCGCGATCACCAGGTCGTCGTCCGCCTTGGCCCGTTCGACGTCGAACCTGTACTGGAAACCGGAGCAGCCGCCGCCTTCCACGCTGACACGCAGCATGGTGCCTTCCGGCTCGCCCTTGAGAATCTCGCTGATGCGGCGGACGGCCCGTTCGCTGACTGTGACGCTCGTTTCCGTGCTCATTGCGGCCGGTATCCTATTGGCAGCACCCGTACCAATTAGTTAAGTGCGCCGGACAACGAGGTCAATGCGCCCGCAAAACACGCCAACGGAGGCCAAAAGGGCAGGGCATGGCGATCGAGACCCCCATCCCGCGCGCCGCCTTCGCCACCGATCCGGCGGGCAGCCGCGGCCGCCGTTTCCCCGAGCCACCCAGCCCGTCGCGCAACGACTTCCGCCGCGACTGCGACCGCATCATCCATTCCGCCGCCTTCCGCCGGCTCGCCCACAAGACGCAGGTGTTCGTCTATCACGAGGGTGACCACTACCGCACCCGGCTCACCCACACCCTGGAGGTCGTGCAGATCGCCCGGTCGCTGGCCCGCGCCCTCGGCCTCGACGAGGACCTCGCCGAAGCAGAGGCGCTGGCGCACGATCTCGGCCACCCGCCGTTCGGCCATGCCGGCGAGCGCGCGCTGGACGCCTGCCTGACGGATTTTGGCGGTTTCGACCACAACGCGCAGGCGCTGCGCGTCGTCACCGCGCTGGAGCGCCGCTACGCCGCTTTCGACGGCCTCAATCTGACCTGGGAAACGCTCGAGGGACTGGTCAAGCACAACGGTCCGCTCACCGACCGGCAGGGCCGCGCGATCGGCCGTTACGCGGAAACCGGCGTGCCGGCCCCGATCCTCGCCTACAACGTCGTGCAGGATCTCGAACTGTGGTCACAGCCCGGCGCCGAGGCGCAGGTCGCGGCGCTCGCCGACGACATCGCCTATGATGCCCACGACATCGACGACGGCCTGCGTGCCGGCCTGTTCGCTCTTGACGACATTGCCGCGGTGCCGATGGTCGGCGATATTGTGCGCGAGATCGACGCCGGTCATGCGCAGCTTGAGCCGGACCGCCGCACGCATGAGACCGCACGCCGCATCATCACCCGCATGATCGAGGATGCCACCGATGAATCGCGCCGCCGGCTGTCGGCGCTTGCCCCGCGCAGCGCCACCGATGTCCGCAATGCCGGACGCGCGATGGTCGGATTTTCGCCGGCGATGGTGCAGGCCGACAAGGACATCAAGGGCTTCCTCTATCCGCGCATGTATCGCCACGGCAAGGTGATGCGGGTGATGGGCGATGCGGAGGGGGTCGTCAGCGATCTGTTCGGCCATTTTTCGAAGCATCCCGCCGATCTGCCGGCGGAATGGGGCGAGGGGATCGACGCCGTGAACGAATCCGATCGCGTGCGCCGCATCGCCGACTACATCGCCGGCATGACCGACCGCTATGCGCTGGTCGAGCATGCGCGCTGGTTCAGAACGACGCCGGAGCTGCGGTAGCGCCCGGCGGTGGTGCGGCCGCTGCCGGAAGGCCTCAGTTCATTTTTCCGATCGTCACGATCTGGACGCGCCGGTTGACCGCCGCATCCGGATGCTTGGGATCCTGCAGCTGCTCCTCGCCGAGGCCGACGGCCAGCAGCCGCCGCGGATCGATCCGGAAGGTCGTGACGAGTGCCTCGCGGATCGCATCGGCGCGCTCCTGGCTGAGCTTGAGATTGTAGTCGCGCTTGCCCTTCGCGTCGGTGTGACCGACGACCAGGAAGCGGTAGCCGAGCAGGTAGGGGTGGTACAGCGTGTCCGCGATACGGCCCAGTGCGGGATACGAACTTGGCTTGATGATCGCAGAATCGAAGTTGAACTCGATCTGCAGGGTTATTTGCGGAAGGTTGTAGAGCTGCTGCGCGATCGGAGGCCGGTCCACCGCGCTTCCGTCGGGTTGCCTGGCCCGTTCCTCCGCCAGGCGACGCAACGCCGCGACATCGACATTGGGGGTGGTCTCAAGCCCGGCCAGCGACCGGACCAGATCGGTTGTCATCAGGGTCGTTTGCGCCTGCGTCGGGTGCTGCCAGGCGGCGATGGCAATTATCGCGGCGGCGGCGAAAAAGCGTGTCAGACTGGAGGAGAACATCAGCGATACCCCGCGTCGGTGATGGCCTGGCTGCACTGGGGGCTGATGCCGCGAGTCGACGCCAGCAGACATTCAAGCAGGTGTCCGTCGCCCAGCTGCACGGAACCGCAGAGGCGGCGGGCATCGGCGTCGCAAATCCGGCGCACGGCGATCCTGGCCTCCGCCCGTTTTTTGACGCCCGCGACGACGCGCGCGTATTCGGTCCTGCAGCCCGCGGAAACGCCTGCGGTGTTCAGCAGACAACTCTGCATGCGGCCGTCGCCGAGATTGACCTTGCTGCAATACCTGCTGATGTCCTTGCCGCAACTGCGGAGCAGCAGTTTTGCCGCTTCCTCGAAGCTCAGGGTTTGAGCATTTGCGGCCGAAACTCCCGTCAGCAGCAGCATTGTGCCCAGCAGAACGAGTCTCCTCATCTTCAAAATCCCTCCGACGCCAATATGTTAATTGTAAAGTCCCCGCGTATGGCCTTGACAAGGATCAAGGTGTAGGCGCCCGGGGGGCAATATCGCATTGCAGTACCGTCGCGTCGATATGGACCAAGGGGCAGTATCGCCGGCTGCAATGGACTGCAAAACTGCCCGGGCGTAATCTTCGGACCGTCGTCGCCGTCGAAGCATCGGAAAGGTTTCCCCCATGTCACAGACATCCCCGTCTCCCGCGGCAGCCCTGGTCGAGGGCGCCGTTTCCGAACATCGCACCTGGTTCATCGTTCTCGGCATTGTGCTGATTTTGCTCGGCATCGTCGCGATCATCTTTCCGCTGATGTCGACGATCGCCGTCAAGATCATGGTTGGCTGGCTCTTTCTGATCGGCGGCATCGTCCAGATCATCCACGCCTTTTCGACCCAGAAATGGAGCTCGTTTTTCCTCAATCTGCTGATCGGCGTCCTCTACGTAATTGCCGGCGGCTGGCTGGCCTTCTTTCCGCTGGCCGGCATCATCACGCTGACGATCTTCCTGGCGGCGTTTTTCATCGTGCAGGGCGTTCTTGAATGCGGCATGGCCTTCCGCATGCGTCCGCAGTCCGGCTGGGGCTGGATGCTGTTCTCCGGCATAATCGCATTGCTGCTCGGCGTTCTGATCTTTGCGGGTCTGCCGGGCACGGCACTCTGGGCGATCGGCCTGCTGGTCGGCATCAATCTGCTGTCGTCGGGTATCGCCTATCTCTTCCTCGGGATGTTTGCGGGCCGCCACGCCTAGCGCGCACCGTCCTGCCAGGCGCCGCTGCAGCGGCAAATCCGGTTGCCTTGGCCAATCGGCCCGGGCAAGATTGCAAAGGCCCGCTTGTCGGCGGGCCTTTCGCTTGAAACAAGCGCATTCGATCGGTTGAGGGCGATCACCATGAGCGGCCTGGCACACGTTGGCGATGTGCTGGCGCTGCATGCCCGACTTTATCCGGACAAGATCGGCGCACGCGATCTCGAAAGGGCGATGACCTTTCGCGAATGGCATGCCCGTTCGTGCCGGCTGGCCAATGCGCTCATTGGCATCGGGTTGACCAAAGGCGACCGCGTCTGCGTGCTTGCCTATAACTGTGTTGAGTGGCTGGAAATATACGCCGCCACCGCGCTCGCGGGCCTTGTCGCGGTCCCGATCAATTTCCGGCTGACCGGTTCTGAGGCGCGCTACATCATCGAGAACTGCGAAGCGGCGGCGCTGATCGTGCAGGACGAACTGGTCGACACCATCGAATCCGTGCGCACCGGCCTGCCGCTGACGGACGACCGCTACGTCGCCTTCGGCGCCAACGCCCGCCGCGCCGGCTACCACGCCTATGAGGACCTGCTCGCGGCGGCACGCGACACGTCGCCCGGCATCGCCGTCACGGCGACCGATACCTGTGCATTGATGTACACCTCGGGCACGACCGGAAAACCCAAGGGCGCGATCCGCAGCCACCGCGCCAACGCCATGGTGTCGATGGTCACCGATGTCGAACTGAGCCTGACGCACCGCGACAGCGCGTTGCTCGTGATGCCGATGTGCCACGCCAACTCGCTGTATTTCTTCGGCGCATTCAACTATCTGGGCGGAGCCTGCACGGTCTACAGCCGCAAAAGCTTCGATCCCGAACATCTGGTGCGCGTGATGGCGGAGGGCGGGGCGACCTTCACCTCGCTGGTGCCGACGCACTACATCATGATCCTCGCGCTCTCCGCTGCGGTGCGCGCCCGCTACAACGTCGATGCGGTGACCAAGCTGATGATCTCGTCGGCGCCAGCGCGCCGCGACACCAAGCTCGCGGTCATGGAGTATTTCAGGAACACCGGACTGTTCGAACTCTACGGTTCGACCGAGGCCGGCTGGGTCACCATGCTTCATCCCGACGAGCAGTTCACCAGGCTCGGCTCGGTGGGACGCGAGTCGGTTGGCTCACGGCCGATCCGGCTGCTCGACCCGCAAGGCAACGATGTGGCGGACGGCGAGGCGGGGGAACTGTTTTCCTGCAATGCGCAGACCTTCGACGGCTACTGGAAGCTGCCGGAAAAGACCGCCGAGGCGTTCCGCGGCGACTACTGCTCGGTCGGTGATCTCGCCCGCCGGGACGAGGATGGCTACCTCTATCTGGTCGACCGCAAGAGCAACATGATCATTTCGGGCGGCGAGAACGTTTACCCGTCGGAAGTGGAGGCATTGCTCGGCGGCCATCCCAAGGTGAAGGACGTGGCGGTGATCGGCCTCGCCGACGAGAAATGGGGCGAGCGCGTCCATGCCGTGCTGATCGCCCATGACGGACAGACATTGACCGCCGATGAAATCATGGTGTGGTCGAAGGACCGCATCGCCGGCTACAAGCGGCCGCGCTCGGTTTCGATCATCCGCGACGACGAGATGCCGCGCACCGCGACCGGGAAGATCCTTCATCGTGTGCTGCGCGACCGGATTGCCGGGAAGGAAGAGGGCGTCACATGACCCAGGACCTCAATGCCGACGTCGATTCCTGTGCCGCCTGGATCGCGCGCTTTCTCAAGGCGCGCGGCATCGATCGCATCTTCGGCCTGCAGGGCGGCCACATCCAGCCGATCTGGGATCATGTCGCGCGGCAGGGAATCCGCATCATCGACGTGCGCGACGAGGGTGCCGCCGTGCACATGGCGCATGCCGACGCCGAGTTGCGCGGCGGTTTCGGCGTCGCCATGGTCACCGCCGGCCCGGGTGTGACCAACTGCGTCACCGCCATGGCGAACGCATCGCTCGCGCGCGTTCCGGTATTGCTCATCGGCGGCTGCACCTCGCGGCCGCAGGCCAACATGGGACCGCTGCAGGACATCCCGCACGTTGACCTGCTGCGTCCGGTCTGCCGCGTGGCGCGCACGCTGCGTGTGCCCGATCAGGTGGTGCGCGAGCTCGACGAGGCGGTCGCGCGCGCCATGGGCGACAACGGCGAACCGGGGCCGGCCTATGTCGAGATCCCCACCGACGTGTTGCGCACGCACGTTCCGTCGCAGCTCGTGCTGGATGAATGGATGGCGGCGAAGCCGAAGCGCGTGCTGCCGCCCGTTCCGGCCGCGATCAGGGAAGCGGTCGACGTGTTCTGGGGCGCCCGGCGGCCGGTCGTGGTCACCGGCGCCGGCGCGCGCGGCGCGGGCGAGGCGCTGACGCGGCTGCTCGATGCGACCGGCGCACTTTATCTCGACACGCAGGAGAGCCGCGGCCTGGTGCCGGCCGACCATCCGGCGACCGTCGCCGCCGTGCGCGCGGCCGCGATGGGCGAGGCTGACGTGGTGCTGCTGATCGGGCGCAAGCTCGATTACCAGGTCGGCTACGGTTCGCCGGCGGTCTTCCCCGCCGCCCGCTTCATCCGGCTGGCGGACAACGCCGGCGAACTGGTCGACAACCGGCGCGGCCAGCCGGAACTGCTGGCAACTCCCGCGCTCGCGCTGGACGCGATGGTGGCCGCCGCCGGCAATCGCGAGCCGGCGATCGACAAAACCTGGGCCGACAGCTTGCGCAAGCGTCACCGTGAACGCATTACGGCCGCCGCAGCCAGACAGGGCCCCGCCACCGGAGAGGACGGCAAGATTCATCCCCGCGCAATCTTCGACGCCATCGCGGTGTCCGCCGATCCGGATTACGTGGCGATCGCCGATGGCGGCGACCTCCTGAGCTTTGCGCGCACCGGCCTGCAGGCGACAACCTACATGGACGCCGGCGCATTCGGCTGTCTCGGCGTCGGCGTGCCGTTCGCGGTTGCGGCGGCGCTGGCGCTGCCCGGCCGCCAGGTGATCTCGGTCAACGGCGACGGCGCCTTCGGCATCAACGCCATGGAGATCGACACCGCCGTCCGCCACGGCGCCAGGTGCGTCTTCATCGTCTCCAACAATGCCGCCTGGAACATCGAGCGGCTTGACCAGGAGATGAACTACGGCGGCCGCGTGGTCGGCACCACGCTGCGCCACTCCGACTACGCCGGGATGGCGCGCGCTCTGGGCCTGCACGGCGAACGCGTGGAGAAGCCGGAGGAACTGAAGCCGGCGCTGGAACGCGCCCTGAAAAACGCACCCGCGCTGGTCGACGTCGTGACGTCGCAGACCGTGATCTCGTCGGACGCCCAAAAGGGGTTGGGTTTCGTGCCCGACTACCAGGCGCTCACCGCCTGGGACGAGGCCGAGCGCAAGCGGCGTAAGGCCTAGATCCTCGTGTGCGCAACGGGCGGGCGACCGGCATGAGTTTTTGACTCCCCACCTGATTTCCTCTACCCGCACGCCACCATGCCTGCCGCCGCGCATCCGCATCTCTTTTCCGCCATGCTTGACCGCGTTCGCGCGGCATGCGCCGCCGTGCTCGGCGACGGCGCCGACCTGTCCCGCGTGCTGGTCGAGCCGCCACGCGACCCCTCGCACGGCGACATGGCGACCAATGCCGCCATGGTGCTGGCCAGGGAAGCGGGAAAGAAACCGCGTGAGCTGGCAGAGGCCATCGCAGAAAAGCTGCGGGCCGAACCGGACATCGAGAAGGTCGATGTCGCCGGGCCCGGTTTCATCAATCTCGCGCTCCGGCCGGGGCTGTGGGGACAGGAGCTGATGGTCACCATTGCGCAGGGCCGCGACTACGGCCGCAGCGACATGGGCAAGGGCGAAAAGGTCAATGTCGAATACGTCTCCGCCAATCCGACCGGGCCGATGCATGTCGGTCATTGCCGCGGCGCCGTGTTCGGTGACGCGCTCGCCAATCTGCTCGTCTTCACGGGCTACGACGTGACGCGCGAGTACTACATCAACGACGCCGGCGCGCAGGTCGATACGCTGGGGCGTTCGGCATACCTGCGATATCGCGAGGCGCTCGGCGAGAATATCGGCAAGTTTCCGGAGGGACTTTATCCCGGAGACTACCTCAAGGACGTGGGCGGGGAACTGGCCGCCGATTTCGGCGCCACGCTCACCACCGTACCGGAGGCCGAATGGCTGCCGGTCGCGCGCGACCGCGCCATCAATGTGATCATGGCCGACATCCGCAACGACCTGATGCGGCTCAATGTTGTGCCCAACGTGTTCTTCTCCGAACGTTCGCTGATAGAGGGCGAGGAACCGGATCCGTTCGCCCCGGCGCCCGCCACCGATGAGCCGAAAGACCGTGTCGCCGACACAATAGAGTGGCTGCGCGCGCGCGGGCTTGTCTACGAAGGCCGCCTGCCGCCGCCGAAGAGCGGGGCTGCCGAGGACTGGGAGGACCGCGAGCAGACCCTGTTCCGTTCCACCGGTTTCGGCGACGATGTCGATCGCCCGCTGATGAAGTCGGACGGCAGCTACACCTATTTCGCCACCGACATCGCCTATCACAAGTCGAAGCTGGACCGCGGCTTCGATCATCTGATCGACGTTTGGGGCGCCGACCACGGCGGCTACGTGAAGCGCATGCAGGCGGCGGTGAAGGCGCTGAGCGAGGGGCGGGCGGACCTGGACATCAAGCTCGTCCAGCTCGTGCGCCTGCTGCGCGCCGGCGAGCCGGTGAAAATGTCCAAGCGGTCGGGCGATTTCGTCACCCTGCGCGAGGTGGTGGAGGAGGTCGGGCGAAGCGCCGTGCGTTTCGACATGCTCTACCGCAAGAACGATGCCGTCCTCGATTTCGATCTGGCCAAGGTGATCGAAGCGAGCCGCGACAATCCCGTTTTCTACGTCCAGTATGCTCACGCCCGCGGCTGTTCCGTGTTCCGCAATGCGCGAGAGGCGCTGCCCGACCTGCCCGGGGATTCCGCAGCGCGCGCCGGATGGCTCGGGGACGCGCCGGTGCAACTGCTCAGCGACGGCGGGGAACTCGCGCTGATGCGCAGACTGGCGCTTTATCCGCGCATGATCGAAGCCGCCGCGGCGGCTCATGAACCGCACCGGATTGCGTTTTATCTATATGAATTAGCAAGCGAATTTCACGCGCAATGGACGCTTGGGAAAGATTTGCCTCATTTACGCTTCATTATCCAGAATGATCGAGAAACAACGATGGCGCGTTTGGCCCTGGTGCAGGGAATCGTCATCGTGCTTGCCTCGGGGCTCGCGCTGCTCGGGGTCGAAGCGCCGGAAGAAATGCGGTAAATCTCGTCCGCCGGGGCCGGCGCTGTAGCGCGCCCGATGCGGGGACGGGACGGGGACGAAGCGCGACAAACCGGATAACGAATGGCAGAAGAGCATACGCAACGATCATTCCGCGCGACCGATCCGCCCGCGCGCCCTGCCTCTGAACGCGCCGCCGCCGGTGGCAACGATCCGCTCGCGGAGCTCGCGCGACTGATCGGACAAAACGATCCGTTTGGCGAATTTGGCCGCCCGCCGGCCGCCGATCCGCGCGCTGCCGCGCAACCGGGACCGGGCGCCCATGACTACTATCACGCACCGCCAGGCCCTGCCGCCCCGCCGGTGACAGACGGGACGTTGGGCGGACCGCAAGACGCGCATCCGGCTTACGACATGCCGCCGATGGCCGTGTCTGCCGGACCCGCCTACGCACACCAGGGATACGATCCGACGGCCCATCCGGAAATGCATCCGGATCCCGATCCCGACATTCCTCCGTTCGGGGCCGATGAGCTGGACTTCTATGACGATGTGCCGCCGCGCCGCCGCTTCGGTGTCCTTGCCATCGCCGCCGTATTCGCGCTCGCGGTGATCGGCACGGCCGGCGCTATCGGCTATCGCGTGCTGTTCGGATCGTCCAGCTCCGGTCCGCCGCCGGTGATCAAGGCCGATGCCACGCCCAGCAAGGTTGTTCCCGCCGACAAGAAGGATACCCAGTCCGGCAAGCTGATCCAGGATCGGGTGACCGACAAGGGCGCCGGCGAGAAACTGGTGTCGCGCGAGGAGTTGCCGATCGACATGAACAAGCCGGCCGGCGTGTTTCCGGAGGCGCAGAGCGCCGCATCGTCCGGCTCGGTGCAGCCGCCCATGCTCGGCAGCGGCGTGATCGCGGGCGATCCGAAAAAGGTCCGCACCATCGCCATTCGTCCGGATGGTATGGCTGCGCCCGCCAGCAGCGCGGCGGCGGCGATACCTCCATCCGATCCGGCGATGAGCGCGTCAGTGCCGGGCGTCAGCGATGCCACCCCGGCGCAGCCGGGCCCTGCGCCGGAAGAGCCCGCCAGCACACAGGCGGCTCCGGCCGAGGATCCGCAGCCTGCGCGTCAGACGTCGGCACGCGCCGCTGCCGCATCGCGCAATGCGCCGCTGTCACTCAGCCCGAATTCGGCACCGGCACCGGCTCCGGCGCCAGCACCGGCCCCGCCGCGGCAGCAGCGCGCGGCGGCGACCCCGCCGACCCAGCTCGCACCGCAGGCGGCAAGCGCACCGGCCGCCGCCGCCACCGGTAGCTACGCCGTTCAGGTCTCCTCGCGGCGGAGCGAGGCGGACGCCCAGGCCTCGTTTCGCAGCCTGCAGTCCCGGTTTCCCGACCAGCTTGGTGGTCGCCAGCCGCTGATCCGTCGCGTCGACCTGGGCGAGAAGGGCATCTACTACCGGACCATGGTCGGGCCCTTCGGCAACTCCGACGATGCCAAGCAACTTTGCGAAGCGCTTAAGGCAGCCGGCGGAAGCTGTTTCATCCAGAGGATTTAACCTCGTCCAGCTTGACCGTTCGCGTGGCCGCGGGCTAATCCGCGCCGATGGCGGAGCGCGCATTCATCACCGGGCTGGCGGGGCTTGAACTGTCAGCGGCGGAGCGTGCGTTTGTCCGCGAATCCCGCCCCTGGGGCCTGATCCTGTTCTCCCGGAACGTGAACACTCCGGCACAAGTGACGGAACTCGTTGCAACATTCCGCGATGCCGTCGGACGGCAGGCCCCCGTGCTGGTCGATCAGGAAGGCGGTCGCGTGCAGCGGCTTCGGCCACCGCACTGGCCGGCCTATCCGCCGGGCGCGCGCTATGGGGCGCTCTACGATCGCGAGCCGGCCACAGGACTGGCAGCGGCGCGACTGGCGGGACATCTGATCGCCGCCGATCTCAGGCCGCTTGGCATCGATGTCGACTGTCTGCCGCTCGCCGATTTGCCGGTCGAGGGCGCTGATGCCGTGATCGGCGACCGGGCCTACGGCACCGAGCCCGGCAAGGTCGCGGCCATCGCCGGGGCCATCGCCGACGGGCTGCTGGCGGGCGGCGTCCTGCCGGTGCTCAAGCACCTGCCGGGCCACGGCCGGGCCGGCGCCGACAGCCACCTCTCGCTGCCGGTCGTGGATGCCGACCCCGCCACCCTGGAAGCCACTGATTTTGCAGCGTTCAAGCCCCTTGCCGGGCTCCCGCTGGGCATGACCGCACATGTTGTGTTTAGCGCTATCGATCCGGTCGCACCTGCGACAACTTCGGTCACAATGGTGCGGGATGTGATTCGTGGAATCATCGGGTTCCGGGGGCTGCTGATGAGCGACGATATCTCCATGGGTGCCCTGTCTGGCAGTATCGCCGGGCGCAGCCGCGAAGCGATCGCGGCCGGCTGCGATATCGTGCTTCACTGCAACGGCGATCTGGCAGAGATGGCGGCGGTCGCGGGCGTCGTTCCGGAGCTGGCCGGCGAAGCCGCCGGACGCGCCGAAGCGGCGCTGGCCTCGCGCAGGGCGCCGGAAGAGTTCGATGTCGAGGCGGCCCGCAGTATGTTCACCCGGATGGTGGCCGAAGACGCGCCACCGTCGAAGCGGATGCCCGTGTCATGAGCCCTGACGAATTCGACACCAGTCTGGCCGAGGCCGATCGCGCCACCAGCGAGCCGGCGATGATCGTCGACGTCGAGGGTTTCGAGGGGCCGCTCGACCTGCTGCTGATGCTGGCGCGTCAGCAGAAGGTCGACCTCGCCAAAATTTCCATACTGGCGCTGGCCGATCAGTATCTCGCCTTCATCGAGGCGGCGCGGCAGTTGCGGCTGGAACTTGCCGCAGACTATCTGGTGATGGCGGCCTGGCTTGCCTACCTCAAATCGCGTTTGTTGCTGCCTGAAGCGGCCCCGGGTGAGGGGCCCAGCGCGGAAGACATGGCGCTGGCGCTGGCCCACCGGTTGCGGCGGCTCGAGGCGTTCCGCGATGTGGCCGGCCGCCTCATGGAGCGCCCGCAGCTCAATCGCGACGTTTTCGCGCGCGGGCTGCCCGAGCCGATTGCCGAGATCAAGCAGCCGGAATGGTCGGCGACGCTCTACGACCTGCTCACCGCCTACGCCAATCAGCGACAGCGCAACGTGCTCTCGCGTGTGAGCGTGAAGAAGCGTGCAGTCTGGTCGCTTGGTGAAGCACGCATGGCGCTGGAGCGGCTGATCGGTCAATCGGCGGACTGGTCCCGGCTTGACCAGTTCCTCATTGCCTATGTGGTGGAACCGTCGCAGGCCGCCACCGTATTTGCCTCGTCCTTCGCGTCCGCGCTCGAACTGGTGCGTGAGGGTCGGGTCGAGCTTCATCAGAAAGAGTCATTTGCGCCGATCTACATGCGCAAGCGCGTCGGCGCGGATGGCAACGCTACGACGCATGACGCGCAAGAAAACGCCTAGGGAGAAAGAGTCCATGCCGAGCGCGGCCAAAAAGCTCGTGATTGTTCAGGACAACGACGAGCCGACGCCGGGCGCGTCGGGTCGGCCTGACGAGCTGCGATTGCTGGAAGCATTGCTGTTTGCCGCCAACGAGCCGCTCGACGAGGCGACTCTCGCCCGGCGGCTGCCCGACGGCGTCGACCTGAAGGATGCGCTGGCGCGGCTGAAAGCCGAATACGCGACGCGCGGAGTCAATCTCGTGCGCATCGGCCGCAAATGGACATTCCGCACGGCCAATGACCTGTCCTGGCTGCTGACCAGACAGATCGTGGAGACGCGCAAGCTGTCGCGGGCGGCGATCGAGACGCTGGCCATCGTCGCCTACCATCAGCCGGTCACCCGCGCCGAGATCGAGGAAATCCGCGGCGTTGCCACCGCCGTCGGAACGCTCGACGTGCTGCTGCGCACCGGCTGGATCCGGCCGCGGGGACGGCGCAAGGCGCCCGGACGGCCGATCACCTACGGGACCACGGAGGACTTCCTGTCCCATTTCGGGCTGGAGGCGGTCGGCGATCTTCCCGGACTTGATGAGCTCAAGGGCGCCGGCCTGCTGGAAGGCAACATGCCGGCCAGTTTCGCGGTGCCGATCCCCTCCGACGACACCACCTTGCGCGATGACGAGGACCCGCTCGAACCCGGCGATCTCGACCTCGGTCTGGCCCCCGCGCCGGCGCGCACAGGCGATCCGGGCGAAAAGTAAACGGCCCGAAAATACGGGTAAATTCAGTAGCGTGGCGCGACAGAGGGTCGCTGTGCGGCCCCCGAAGTCCTTGTTTTTGCCGCGAGCGAAGCCTAGTTTCTAGGCCAAATCACGGGCGGGACAATCGCTTGAAAAGCCCGTCGCTGCGGAGGGTTTGCCGATGGGTTCCTTTAGTATCTGGCACTGGCTGGTCGTACTCGTCGTCGTGCTGCTCCTGTTCGGTCGCGGCAAGATATCCGACCTGATGGGAGACGTGGCCGGCGGCATCAAGGCGTTCAAGAAAGGCATGGCCGAGGACGACAAGACCGCGGACGCGAAAAACGAACCGGTCAAGACGATCGACCATCAGAATACCGGCGGGGCGCCGAAGACGGAAAGCGAACGGCAGGCCGAGAGCGTACGCTCCTGAGACGTTGCCGCGGCGGCGCGCGAGAAATTTGTCGACCGCCGCGACGCGCGTCGCGGCTCGCTGCGCCGGAGTTGACTAATCCATGTTCGACATCGGATGGGGCGAGCTCCTTCTCGCTGGCATGATCGCGCTGATCGTGATCGGCCCGAAAGAACTGCCGACGGTGATGCGCACGATCGGCCACTGGGTGGGCCGCGTCAAACGCATGGCCTCCGAGTTCCAGGGCCAGTTCCAGGAAGCGCTGCGCGAGGCCGAGCTCGAGGACCTGAAGAAGCAGGCGGAGGACCTGACCTCGGTCGGCGACATGGGCAATCCGCTTGCCGATGTGCAGAAGGATGTCGAGCGCGCGCTTGACACCTCGGACCTCGACAAGCCGCAGACTGCCGCGGCGGAATCCGGATCGGACACGGCCACGCCGGCCGATACCGCCGAACCCGCGAAAATCGAATCCGAACCCGCTGCGCCAGCCCGAATCGAATCCGAACCCGCTGCGCCGGTCGCCGGCGATGAAGGCGAACTGGCGCCCGCCGAGCCGCGGCCCAGACAGGCCGGGGGCTCCGCATGACCCACGAGGACATCGAGGCCACCAAGGCTCCGTTGATGGAGCACCTGATCGAGCTGCGCTCGCGGCTGATCAAGGCGGTAATCGCGTTCGGTGTGACCTTCGCGATCTGCTTCTTCTTCGCCAAGGACATCTACAACGTGCTGGTCTGGCCCTTCGTCTGGGTGGCCGGCGTCGACAGTTCGAAATTCATCTACACTGCGCTGCTCGAGTACTTCATCACCCAGCTCAAGCTGGCGATGTTCGGCGCCGCCTTCCTGTCGTTCCCGGTGATCGCCTCGCAGATCTACATGTTCGTCGCGCCCGGCCTCTACCGCCACGAGCGCAAGGCGTTCATGCCTTATCTCGTGGCCACCCCGGTGTTCTTCGTGATCGGCGCCATGATGGTCTATTTCCTGGTGATGCCGCTGCTGGTGCGCTTTTCGCTCGGCATGCAGCAGACCGGCCCGGGCGAGGCCTCGATCGCCCTGCTGCCCAAGGTCGGCGAATACCTGTCGCTGATGATGGCGCTGGTGCTCGCTTTCGGCGTCGCCTTCCAGTTGCCGGTGATCCTGACGCTGCTCGGCCGCATCGGCGTGGTCAATTCGGAGCAGCTCAGGTCGAAGCGCAAGTTCTTCATCGTCGGCGCCTTCGTGGCTGCCGCCGTGCTCACGCCGCCGGATGTTATCAGCCAGCTGTCGCTCGCGGTGCCGCTGCTACTGCTCTACGAGGGCTCGATCTGGGCGGTGCGCATAGTCGAGAGGAAGGCGAAGCCGGCTGCGTCGGGCGCTGGCACCACCGCCAGCGGCTAGGCGGGCCGCCGCGCGGCCTCCGGGGCACAGGTGGGGCCGCCGGCCGGTTAACGCCGGTTAACACATTCGGATTTCCCGTAAATGATGCAGGTGTCACGGGCGGTTGCCGGCCGGGCGCCGGTGCGCATTTGTCTTAAGTCTTAGTTTGCCGGTTTGAACCTATAAATTGCCTGCACGCCCAGGAACGGGGGTGCCACGGTCGATTGCTGCCCCAGGAAGGCGCCAACGTGACGACAGACATGCAATCGCTGCTCTCCGACGTCGACTCGGCGCTGACCAAGGTGTCGAGCGCGCGCCGCACGACGATGCTGCGCCAGGTGACCGATCTGCTGCTGCTCGATGGCGCGCGCTATTCG
The DNA here is from genome assembly GCA_964618715.1 of uncultured Undibacter sp. Taxonomy (GTDB): domain Bacteria; phylum Pseudomonadota; class Alphaproteobacteria; order Rhizobiales; family Xanthobacteraceae; genus Pseudolabrys. The sequence goes on from CAZUDR010000034.1 coordinate 14,972, forward strand.
CAGGAGCAGCTTTCCATTTTC
>CAZUDR010000035.1:0-11769 GCA_964618715.1 uncultured Undibacter sp.
CATCTGAAAGAGCACGCGCACTGGCTTGCTCCGCAACACTACGAGGCGGAAACCGGCAAGATCAGGCTGGCGGTGCACAGCTGGCTGTTGCAGGTCGGCGGCAAGAAGATTCTCATCGACTCCTGCTGCGGCAACAACAAGGTCAAGCCCGGTCGTCCGTTCTGGCACATGCTCAACGAGCCTTACCTCGAGCGGCTGGCGGCTGCCGGCGCGCGGCCCGACGAGATCGACATGGTGATGTGCACCCTCCTGCATCACGACCATGTCGGCTGGAACACTCAGCAGAAGGTCGGCAAATGGGTGCCGAACTTTCCCAACGCGAGCTATGTGTTTTCGAAGCCTGACGTCGACTACTTTTCGAAAATCGACGCCGACCCGAAGGAAGGTCCGGCGGAGCTCGGCACGTTCCGCGAATGCGTGGTGCCGATCCTCGAGTACGGCAAGGCTGATCTGGTCGACGGCGGGCCCCACCGTCTCAATGATTTTATCGAGATCGATTCGGCGCCGGGGCATTCGCCCGGCCATGTCTTCTTCAAGCTTGAAAGCAGGGGCGAACGTGGCGCCTTCATCGGCGACGTCTGGCATCATCTGCTGCAGGTCTACTATCCGGACTGGAATTTTCCCAAGAACTCGGACGCCGCGCAGGCGCGCGTCAGCCGGCGCAAGGTGCTCGACTGGTGCGCGTCGACCGGCGCGCTGGTGATGCCCGGCCATGTCGGATTGCCGTTCGCCGGCCGCATCGAGAAGACCGCCGACGGCTACACGGCAGATTTCCCGGCGTAGCGTTCCCCTCTCCCCGCAATCGGGGAGACGCGGTTCAGGCCACTTCCCGGACCGCGATCGGCACGCGGTGGCGCGCGACGCGCGCCTCGTCGACCTCGATGCCCAGGCCCGGCCGGTCGAGCCGCTGCACGTGCCCTTTCGCGGTCGGCACCGGCGTGGCCGTCACGTCCTCGGACAGTTGCGCATGCGTCAGCGTCAGCCCCCAGGCGATCTCGGGAACGACGGCGGCGGCGTGCAGCGCGGCAGCGCAGGCCACGCTCGATTCCCCGGTCTTGCACGAGATGTTGACGCTCATGCCCAGCGTGTCGCAGAGCCGGCCCGCCTCGACCAGCCCGCGCAGGCCGCCGAGCTTGATCGACTTCAGGCTCACCCCGCGCGCGGCGCCGGCGGCATGGTGCTGTTTGATATCGTCCAGGGAATGGATGCCCTCGTCGGCGCCGACGGCGATCTCGATTGCCGCCTGCACTGCCGCCATGCCGGCGAGGTCTTCGGCTGCCACCGGCTGTTCGAAAAAACCCATTCCATAGCCGTCTACCGCGCGCGCATAGGCGATGGCTTCATCCACGCTGAATCCCTGATTGGCATCGGCGGAAATCAGCACGCCGCGCCCGAGCAGCTTGCAGATGGCGCGCGTCCGGGCGGCGTCCTTCTCCGGCCGATCAATGCCGACCTTGATCTTGTAGATGGTGAAACCGGCCTGCTTTTTCGCTGCGGCGTCGTTCAGGTCACCGTTCTCGTCACCGCCGCCGACCACGCCGAGCAGTGCCATGCGGCCGCGTTTGGTGTCACCCAGCAATGCATGCACCGGTTTGCCCGACATCTTGCCGGCCAGATCGTGCAGCGCGATTTCGATCGCCGCCTTGGCGCCGAGATTGCCGTACATGCGTGTGTCCATGGCGGACAGCGCGCCGTCGATATCGGCCGCATCGCGTCCGCGCAGGGCCGGCGCGAGGAAGTTCACCGCGGACACCAGGCTCTCCAAGGTGTCGCCGGTCATCACCGGTGCCGATGCCGCTTCGCCCCAGCCGACGCTGCCGTTGCTGTCCGCGATGCGGACCAGCACGTTGTCCGCCTGGCGCACTTCCTCGCCGGCCATGGTGACGGGTTTCACCATCGGCAAGCTGACCGCGATCGGTTCGATGGTCTTGATCGGCATGGCGGCCCCCGACAAATTTCCGTTTAACGCCGTCTGACGATCAGGCTATGCTTTTACGACAACAGCGGCAATGGCCGGCATCGGTCGCGAGACGCCGCAAAAAACAAGAATATGAGGAGGCGGGATGGAGACGGTTGGCCTGATCGGGCTGGGCAAGATCGGCTTGCCGATCGCGGAAAACCTGATCAAGAGCGGTTACCGCGTTATCGGCTATCGCCGCAGTTCCATGCAGGACTTCGAGCAGGCCGGCGGCATACCGGCAAGTTCGCCTGCCGACGTCGGGGCGCAGACCGACATCGTGCTCACCTGTCTGCCCTCGGCGGAAGCGCTCGACGACGTGGTGCAGGGCCCGCAGGGTCTCGTGCAGAGCGCCCGTCCCGGCCAGATCATCGTCGAACTCGGCTCGCATCTGGTACCCGACAAGGAGCGGCAGATCGCGTCGCTGGCCGCCAGGGGCGCCATCTTTCTCGACGGCGAGGTGGGCGGCACGCCGGGCATGGTCAGCGCGCGCAAGGCCGTGGTGTATGTCGCCGGTGATCGTGACGCCGCCGCCAGGGTCGAGCCGGTTATCCGCGGCTTCACCGACGTCGTGCATTATTTCGGTGCGTTTGGCTCCGCCAGCAAGGTCAAGCTGATCAACAACCTGCTGGTGGCGGTGCACATGGCCGCCACGGGCGAGGCCATGGCGCTGGCGCTGAAGTCGGGCGTCGATACGGACCTGATGATCAAGGCGGTTGCCGGCGGCAGCGGCGGCTCGACCCAGTTCGGTATTCGCGCGCCGTGGATGGCACAGCGCCGTTTTCTGCCGGCGCAGGGCACCGCCTTCGGCATTTCGCACTATTTCGACCTGATCGGCGACCTGGCCGACCGCGTCGGCGTGGCGACGCCGATGCTCGACCGTGCCGCCGAGCTCTATTCCATCTGCATCGACATGGGACTTGGCGAGCATGACAATGCGGTGATGGTCGATGTCATCGCCGGTCTGCCGCGAGGCAAGCCGGCCCGGACGTCGAAGCCCCGCGCAAAAAAGAGCACAAAGAAAACCGGTGCGAAATCGGCCAGACGAAAGCCGGCCGGAAAATCGGCCAAGAAGAAATCGAAGAAGACGAAATCGAAGAAAACGAAGTCGCGAAGGAGATAACGCATGATCCGGGTTCGCAAGATCGCGCATGCCGCCTACGAGATGCCCGATCTTCAGCAGCAGACCGAGTACTACACGGACGTCCTCGGCTTGCACCTCGCCGCGAAGGAAAAGGACGCCGTCTTCCTCGCCAATACGGTCGACCACCACTCTGTGGTGTTGCGCAAGGGCGACCAGGCCCAGTGCACGCGCGTCGGTTTCCAGATCGCGCCCGATGCCGACCTGAACGAGTTCGAGAAGCAGACCAAGGCGCACGGCGTGAAGGTCACGCGCAAGAAGGATCCGGAGCCGTCGATCTCCGAGATGCTGACCTTCGAGGATCCGAAGGGCACGGTCATCGAGGTGTTCAAGCGCGACGACTTCGCCCACCAGAAGTTCGAGCGCAAGGGCGTGGTGCCGCACAAGCTCGGCCACGTCGCCTTCCATTGCGAGGACGTGAAAAAGGTCACCCAGTTCTACATCGACGTGCTTGGCTTCCGCGAGTCGGACTGGATGGCGGACTTCTTTGTTTTCCTGCGCTGCGGCCCGGACCACCACACCATCAACCTGATGGGCACCGGGTCCAACCGCCATTTCCACACCGCCTTCGAGGTGCGCGACTGGGGTCACCTGCAGACGGCGTGCGACTTTCTCTCGCTCAACGGCTACCGGATCCTGTGGGGCCCCGGCCGCCACGGCATCGGCCACAACCTGTTCGCCTACCACCGCAGCCCGAACGGCCTGATCACCGAGCTGTTCGCCGAGCTCGACCAGATGCAGGACGAGGAGCTCGGCTACTTCGCGCCGCGTCCCTGGCACCGCGACAATCCGCAGCGGCCGAAGGTCTGGCCGAAGGATCCGTCCGCCTCAAACCTCTGGGGCCCCGGGCCGCCGGAGGAGATGATGAAGTAAGTCAGCTTCGTCACCGGAAGCCGGTGCGGCATCCTCTCTCCTGTCATCGCCGGGCTCGTCCCGGCGATCCCGTTCAGGGGGTGCACTGCGGTACCTTCCCAAGCGGGATGGCCGGGACAAGCCCGGCCATGACCATGCGTCTGCCGGTCGTCACAAGATATTACCCCGGCCCGTAGAACAGCCGCGGCAGCCAGAGTGCGATGTCGGGGAACCAGAACATCAGCACGATCAGCACCAGGGGCGCGAACAGGAACGGCACAATACCGCGATAGAGGCTGGTGATCTTGATGTCCGGTGCATGCGCCTGGATGACAAACAGGTTCAGTCCGACCGGCGGGTGAATCAGGCCGACCTCGATCACGATCACGACGATGATACCGAACCAGACCGGGTCGTAGCCGAACTGCTGCACCAGCGGCAGGAACACCGGCACGGTGATCAGCAGCATGCCGATCGCCTCGAGGAAGCAGCCGAAAATAATGTAGGCGATGATGATCAGCGTCATCACCATCGTCCCTGACAGATTCAGGGCATGGGCGCCGTCGGCCAGAATGTGCGGCAGCCTGCTCTGCACCATGAAGAACGAGAACAGGTTGGCGCCGAAGATGATCACGAACAGCACGCCCGAGGTGACCACCGTGTTCTCGATGGCGCGCAGCAGCGCCGAAAACGGCATGCGCCGGCCGATGACGCCGAGCAGGATGGCGCCGGCGGCGCCGATCGAGGCGGCTTCGGTCGGGCTGAAGATGCCGGCATAGATGCCGCCGATGGTGACCAGAAACAGTGCCAGGAACTGCCAGGGATCGCGCATCGCGGCGATGCGCTCGCGCAGGCTGGCGCTGTCGCCGGCCGGCGCATAGTCCTTGCGCCACTGCGCCACAATCATCACCACGATCATGTAGAGCCCGGTGAGCAGCAGGCCGGGGACCAGCCCGGCAGCGAACAGCCGCGGGACCGACTGTTCGGAGATCGCGGCGTAGATCACCAGAATGATCGACGGCGGGATCAGGATTCCGAGGCTGCCGCCGGCGGCAAGTGCACCGGAGGCGAGTCCGGGATCATATCCCGCCTTGCGCATCTCCGGCAGCGCGATGCGGGTCATGGTGGCGGCAGTGGCCAGCGACGAGCCGCAAACAGCACCGAAGCACGCCGATGCGCCCAGTGCACCGACGGCAAGTCCGCCGCGCATGCCGGCCAGCATCACCCGCGCCGCCTTGAACAGGTCGGACGACAGCCCCGTCACCGAGGCCACTTCACCCATCAGGATGAACAGCGGCACCACCGACAATGCATAGCCGGAGCCGACGTCGAACGGCACAGTGCCGGCCAGCGCGAACGCCGGTCCCGGTCCCAGCATCACGGAATTGCCAATCAGGCCGACCAGGGTCAGCGCGATCCAGACAGGCACGCGCAACAGCAGCAGGGTGAACAGCGCGGCAACGCCGATGGCGCCGATCGTCGCGGCGGCCATCAGACCGGCTCGTCATGATGCCGGGGACGGGCGGGCGTGAGCAAAGTGCCGATCGCGCAGAGAATGGCGCCGGCCATGCCAAGCAGCGCCACGGCCCAAAGGTACCAGACAGGAATTTGCAGCTCCAGTTTCAGATCATTGTAGGCGTAGGCCTGCATCGCCGGCTTGAGCATGGCGTAGGCGAACAGCGCCAGCGTCAGGATCGCGAGCAGGTCGGAAAGGCGGATCAGCACAATGACGATGACCCGGCTGGCAAATGAGTCGATCAGGTCGATGACGATATTGCGGCGCTGCAGGAATCCGGTCGACATGCCGTGGAACACGAACACTGCCAGCATGGTCTCGACCATGTCGTAGGAGCCGTGCACCGGAGAGTTGAAGACGTAGCGGAGGAACACGTCCAGCAGCGTCACGCACATCATGACGATGAGCGCCAGCGAGGCCAGCCGCAACTGGGCGACGCGGAGCCTGTCAAGCAGGGCGTAGGCCTTGTGTCGATTCATCGTGCGCGCCACGTGGAAACGGCGTACTGCGGTTGGACCGTGGCACGCCGCCCTGGTGCGTTACTTTGTGTAGGCGTCGAGGAATTCCTGCGCCGGCTTGCCTTGCTTCTCGAGATTGGCGATCGCGTTCTTGACGATGGGCTTGGACAGCTCCTTCATCTTGGCGACCTCGGAGTCGGGAAGGACGATGATATTCAGGCCCTTCTCCACGAAATGCTTGCGGGCGAACGCCTCGGAGGCCTGCCACGCCTTGCCGAAGTCCATCGCGGCCTTGACGCCGGCTTCCCTGTCGAGGAGCGCGCGCAGGTCGGGCGGCAGAGATTTGTACTTGGCCGGGTTCATGACCGCCGCGAACGTGGCTGAGGCCAACGGCGGTTCGATCGCGTAGTCCGCGACCCCGCCAAGCTTGTAGGCCAGGCCCGCCTCGTAGGGAAATGTTGCGCCTTCCACGATTCCCTTGGCCAGCGCGTCCTGAGACTCCGGCGGCGGCACCAGCTGCGGCACCGCGCCCACTGCCTCGAGCAACTGCTTGTTGGTGATCGAAGCGTAGCGGATCTTCTTGCCCTTGTAGTCCGCGACCGAATTGATCGGCCCCTTTGACCAGACCACGATCGGGTTGGCCATGTTCATGAACAGGATGTGCAGGCCCTTGTGCTCTTCAGCCAGATATTTCGGCGCAAGCTCGGTCATGCGCCTGGCCTGAAGCGCAAGGTCGAGTTCGCCGGACGGCCAGGTGAACGGCAGGTTGGCCAGCTCGGTCATCGGGTAGCGACCCGGTGTCACGCCGTGCAGGCACCAGGCGATGTCGACGATGCCATTGCGCGCTGCGTCGAACTGCCTGTTCGGCGGACCGACCAGCTGCCCATTCGGATAGATCTCGAACTTGAGCTGGCCGTTCGATTCCTTTTCGACCTTTTCGGTCCACTTGGTGACCCATTTGTGGAACGGGTGCTGCGGCGGGACGAAGTGTGAAAGCTTCAGGGTCACGGTCTCCGCGCGCGCGCCCGCAGCGACGAAGATCATGGTCGCCGCCAGGGCACACACCTTGACCAGCCTCTGCCATGCCATGGTGTCCTCCGTTATGCGTTATTTGTACTTGTTGAGGTCTTCATTATTCGGCTTCTCTGGGCCGCTTCGCAGTTTGATTGTAGGTGGAATTGGACGGAGTAGTCACCCGCGCCGCGAATAACGGCGCCCGAGTCCCGCCGCGAACATGAAGATCGGGGGCATCGCCAAGTAGCCCGCCATGCGAGACACCACGGGGGCGCATGAAATGGTTGGGGTCAAAACCAGCCGCGGATCGCCGGTCAGCCGGCCACCATCCTGTTCACCAGCGTTCCGCAGCCGGCGATCTCGATGCGGACCTCGTCGCCCGGCTTGAGGAACTCGCCGCGCGGCATGCCGACGCCCGCCGGCGTGCCGGTGGCGATGACGTCGCCGGGTTGCAGGGTGACGTGCCGGGAAAGATACGCGATCTGCTCGGCGGTCGAATGCACCATGCGCCCGGTATTCGAGTCCTGCTTGAGCGTGCCGTTGACCCAGAGCTTGATGGCCAAGTCGTTCGGGTCGGGAATGTAGGCTGCCGGCGTGAACCAGGGGCCCATCGGCGCCGCGTCGTCGAAGCACTTCTGCCCCACCCAGTCGTAGATGAACGGCGTGTTCTCCCGCTTCATCAGGTCGCGCGCCGACAGGTCGTTGACGATGGTGTAGCCGGCGACCGTCTCCAGCGCCCGGTCTTCGCTGATATTGCGGGTCGGGCGGGCGATCACCGCGCCGAGCTCGGCCTCCCAGTCCACCTGCTTTGAAAAGGGCGGAATCCGGGCCGGCGCATCGGGTCCGATGATGGTGCCCGCCGTCGTCTTGAGGAAAAACCACGGCTCCGGATTTTTCACGATCGGCGGCCGCTTGCCGGTGGTGCGCTCGGCGATACCTGCCATTTCCTCCAGATGGTCGTAGTAGTTCGCTCCGGCGCAGAACAGCACGCCCGGATAGAGGATCGGCGCCAGCAGCTTCGTTTCCGACAGTGAAAACCCGTCCGCAGGCGATGCATTATGCGCGGCGGCGTGCAGGCGCGGATGTACCTGGTCCCAGGCGCGCAGCAGGCCGAGTACGGAGGACCGGTCGACCCCGTCGAGACCGTGCAGCAGCGTTGCTGCCGGAATGACGCGCTCCCCCACCAGCACGCCGGCATCCGGCGCACCGTCGCCGCGCGTGTAGCTCACCAGCCGGTACCCCGACGCCATGTGTTTCCCCTCCCGCCGCTTGTTGCGGCGGTAATCGACCATCGCCGTGCAGGCTTGGCAAGGGCGCCGGCGTTCAGGCGCGGGACGGGTTTTCGAGGAGGCCGGAGATCATCGCCATGCGTACCAGGTCGGACAGGCTGGCAGCTTTCATCTTCGCCATCACATTGGCACGGTAGATTTCCACCGTGCGCGGACTGATGCCGAGGTCGAAAGCGATCACCTTGTTCGCCTTGCCGGCCACCAGCCCTTCCAGCACCTGCCGCTCGCGGTTGGACAGGCCGTTGAGCTTGTCGTTGATCCCGGCAATTTCGGCCGTGCGCTTGGCGCTGTCGGCCTCCTGGCTCAGCGCGCTGCGCACCGACGCGATCAGCAGGTCATCATCGAACGGCTTCTCCAGAAAATCCGTTGCGCCGAGCTTCATCGCCTCGACCGCCAGCGGCACATCGCCATGGCCGGTGATGACGATGACCGGCAGACCGGGCTTGCGCTCGTGTACGGCGCGCAGCAGATCGATGCCGCTGATGTCGGGCATCCGCACATCGGTGATGATGCATCCCGAATTCACCTCCGGCAGCGCGTCAAGGAACGCCCTGGCCGACTCGAACGGGCGGACGCTGATGCCGGCGGTCGTCAGCAGGAAAGCGATCGACTCGCGCACTGCGTCGTCGTCGTCGATCACAAAAACGGCCGGCTCAGGCTGCATCGTCAATATCTCCCTCCTTCACCGCGGCAAGCGTGAAACGGAAGACTGTACCGCCGCCGGGATTGGGCTCGACCCAGATGCGCCCGCCATGCGCTTCCACAATGGCACGCGAAATCGACAGCCCGACGCCCATGCCGTGACGCTTGCTGGTCACAAAAGGCTGGAACAGCTGCCCGGCGATTTCGGGCGCGATGCCGGAGCCGGTGTCGGACACGCTGATCTCGACCTGGTTGTGTTCCGCCGGCGACACGGCCACCGCGAGGTCGCGCGTGGCGGCCCCTTCCATTGCGTCCATGGCGTTGCGCATCAGGTTGAGCAGCACCTGCTGGATCTGCACCCGGTCGGCGAGCACCAGGTCGACCGAAGGATCGAAACGGAACTGGACGCGGACGCCGAGATCCTTGATGCCGACCAGCGCCAGCGCACTCGCTTCCTCGACCAGCTTGGTGATGCTTTCTACCCGGCGCTCGCTTTCCCCGCGTGCGACGAAGTCGCGCAGGCGGCGGATGATCTGACCCGCCCGTATCGCCTGGTCGCTGGCCTTGTCCAGCGCGCCGCGCAGGACCTCCGCTCGCTCGTCGGGCACGCCGTCGAGCATGCGTCGCGAGCCCTTCAGATAGTTCGTGATGGCCGACAGCGGCTGGTTGAGCTCGTGCGCCAGCGTCGACGCCATCTCGCCCATGGCGGTGAGGCGGGAAATGTGTACCAGTTCGGCCTGCAACTCCTGCAACCGCGCTTCGGTCTTCTGCCGCTCTGTGAGGTCGCGGATGAAGCCGGTGAAGAAGCGCCGCGTCCCCGATTCCATTTCGCCGACCGCCAGCTCCATCGGGAAGGTGGATCCGTCCTTGCGTCGGCCCACCACCACGCGACCGATGCCGATGATACGCCGTTCGCCGGTGGCCAGATAGCGGTCCAGATAGGCGTCGTGGTTTTCCTGGTACGGCGAGGGCATCAGGATCTTGACGTTCTGTCCGATCGCTTCCGCCGGTTCGTAGCCGAACAGCCGCTCGGCGGCGCTGCTGAAGGACTGCATGGTGCCATGCTCGTCGATGACGATCATGGCTTCCGGCACGGTGTCGAGAATTGACTGCAAATGGGCTTCGCGGGCCAGCGCGTCGCGCGTCATCAGATTGGCGCGCCGCCGGCTGCGGTGGAGGAGTTCGCCGCCCCACGACACGCCGATGCCGATGGCGGCAAAGGCCACCCCATTGATTACCATAGTGGCGGTCAGCACTGACGCATCGCTGCCGGCGAACACGGCTGCCATGGCGATCAGGCTGAGCAGGGTCGCCAGCAGGCCGGGCTCGAGGCCGCCCAGGCCGGCGGAGACCAGAACCGCCGGCACGAAATAGAGAAACATCCCCTCGTGGTGCAGAAGGGGGGCGAGCAGCGCCCGCGCCGCCAGCGACAGCACCACCGACACCGGAGCAACACCGTAGCGGAGCACCCGACCGCGTTGGGCCGGTTCGGAATATGCTGAATCTTCAATGAGTTCTGACATACGCGCGGCGCTGGCCCGTCTCCGGCGCCGCGTCCCGGCGCCTCCGGAAAACCCCCTATGGGGATTATCTGAATTTCGGCCCTGCGGTTCCAGCGATATCGGTCCGGCAACAATGTCACGGTGAACCGGGAGGTTCGGACCATGCAGACACAGACGGCGATCCGCCGCGTTTCCCCCCAGCCGCCGGCCGGCGACGTGATGCAGCCTGCCATCGGCGCCTCGGTCGACTTGATGGGCGCCACCATGCCGTACGCCCGCAACGCCGAGATTTTCGGCGAGAACGAGCCGGCCGAATACCTCTACCGGGTCGTCAGCGGTGCGGTGCGCACCTACAAGGTGCTTAATGACGGTCGCCGCCAGATCGGCGGGTTCTATCTGCCCGGCGATGTGTTCGGCCTCGAGGTTGGCGACGAGCACAGCTTCTCCGCCGAGGCGATCACCGAGTGCAGGATCCTGGTGATCAAGCGGTCGTCGGTGATCACACTCGCCGCCCGCGACAGCGGCGTCGCCCGGGAACTCTGGGCCATGACGGCGAACGAGCTGCAGCGCGCGCAGGACCACATCATGCTGCTGATCAAGACCGCGCAGGAGCGCGTGGCCGGCTTCCTGCTGGAAATGGCGTCTCGCAATCCCGGTTCCAACGAAGTCGAGTTGCCGATGTCGCGGCAGGACATCGCGGACTATCTCGGTCTGACCATCGAAACCGTTTCGCGCACGCTGACCCAGCTGGAACAGTCCGCGGCCATTGCCCTTCCCGCCTCGCGGCGCATCGTGTTGCGCAATCGCGTAGCCCTCAGCCGGCTCAACGGCTGATTTCGAAGACCCTGCACCAGGGCCGAACATCCTTCTCCCGGATCTGTTCGGCCGACCTGCCCCGGTGCCGTCTCGGGCCGGGGTTTTTCTTTTGACGGTTGTGGCGGAACGAGCGGCCGCAGGCTAGCCTTTGCGCGGAATGGGCCTGCAACGCCGGAGACTGCATGGCGACGTTCGACGGAGTGGTGATCGGCGCCGGACACAACGGGCTGACGCTTGCCGCCTATCTCGCCCGCGCCGGCCTGCGCGTCGCCGTGCTCGAGCGCAACGAGCGGATCGGTGGCGGCTGCTCCACCGACACGCACCAGCTGCCGGGCTTCCGGCTCAACCTGCATGCCAATTTCTACATGGGCATGTCGCACTGCCCGCTCATCGAGGATCTTGAGCTCTACCGCTACGGCTTTTCCTACATCGAGCCGCCGGTGCAGCAGGCGGCCGCGTTCCGCGACGGCACCTGCGTTGTCATCCACAAGGATCTCGACAGGACCTGCGCCTCGCTCGCGCGATTCTCGAAGCAGGATGCCGATACGTTCCGCGAGCTCTGGCACACCTACTGCGAGGAGA
>CAZUDR010000035.1:11779-14608 GCA_964618715.1 uncultured Undibacter sp.
CGCGAGGATCTCGTCGACAGGCTCTCCGGCCCGAAGGCAAAGGAACTGCTGTCGCATGCCCGGCACGACCTGTTCTCCGTCGTGCGCAAGCATTTCATCGACGAACGCATCCGTACGCTGTTCACCTCCTACATGCACGTCATCACGACCGAAAACGTACCCGGTGCCGGAATCGTGTTCCCGGCGATCTTCGCCAATATCGCCAGCTTCACGCTGCCGGTCGGCGGTGCCGTGTCGCTGGTCGATGCCCTGACGCGTGTGTTGGAGGCGGGCGGCGGGCAGGTCGTCACCGGGGCCGACGTCAGGGAAATCGTGGTGAAGCGGGGGCGCGCCACGGGGGTCAGGCTGGCCGACGGCCGCCGGATCGACGGCAGGAATTTCGTCGCCAGCGCCATCGACTTTCCGGCCACCGTGTCGATGGCAGGCGAGGAGCTGTTTCCCGAGCCCGTGCGCGAAAAGGCGAAAGCCTGGCACTGGGGCAACCACAGCCTGGTGACGCTGCATCTGGCGCTGAAAGACCCGCCCGCCTACCGCGCGGAATCCTTCGATCCCGACATGGCGCACGCCTACAACATCTTCTTCGGCATGGATCACATCGAGGATGTCGCCAGTTGCTTCGAGGACTGCGAGGCGAAGAAGTTCCCCCGCGTTCTGATGGGCAACGGCGCCTGCAACACCCGGTTTGATCCCACCTATGCCCCGCCCGACCGGCATTCCGCCTTCTGGTGGCCGTTCGCCCCCTATGCGGTGGAGGGCGACCCGGCCAGGTGGGAGCGCGATCGCGCCGACTACAGCCAGCAGATTCTCGATTACTGGCGCGTTTACGCCTCCAATCTCGACGGCGACAATCTGCTGGGGACCTATCTGTTCACGCCATTCGATGTCGAACGGCTCAACGTCAACATGCGCCAGGGGGCTGTGCGGATGGGTGCTTATGTGCCCAACCAGCTCGGCATCAACCGGCCGCACCCCCTTATGCCCGGCTCCCGCACGCCGGTGGAGGGGCTTTACCTCTGCGGCTCGTCGTCCGGTAACGGCGGCGGCGTCAACGGCGCCGCCGGCTATATCGCCGCCAACGCCATCGCCGACGACCTCAAGCTCACGCGCACCTGGACGCCGGTCCCGCCCCCGGCCTGGAAGCACTAGCGCCCTCCGCCTGTTCAAAACGATTTCGCTTGACCTACCTCAAAGACGCCGGCCGCCGGCGGCGTTTGGCTATGCGCGGCGCCGGAGATGGTGCCCAAGATGAGACACGGAGTGTGCCATGAACCTGAAATCCCTCATTCCGGTCGGTCGCCAGCGCGGTGTCGCTCGCACCGACAATCCGTTCCTGTCGCTCCAGCAGGAAATCGACCGTCTGTTTGACGACTTCACCCGCGGCTTTCCCGCCTTCGGGACCGGGATCGGTCATGCGATGACGCCGACCATGGACGTGGCGGAAACCGACAAGGAGATCGAGATCACCGCCGAACTGCCGGGCCTCGAGGACAAGGACGTGCAGATCAACGTGGCGGACAATATCCTGACCATCCGCGGCGAGAAGAAAGCCGGGACCGAGGAGAAGGACAGGAATTACCGGCTGGTCGAGCGCAGCTACGGTGCGTTCGAGCGTTCGCTGGAACTGCCCAGGGGCGTCAATCTCGACGCGATCAAGGCCCGCATCGACAAGGGTGTGCTCACGGTGACGGTGCCCAAGCCCGCGCCGGCACAGGTGAAAAAGGTCGAGGTCAAGACCGCGGCCTGATCGCAGAGGGGGAGCGGAGGCGCGCCGCTGCGGCCCGGTCGGGCCGTGGGGCGCGCCTTTGTCTGGTCCGGCCGCCGCGCGGCGGAACGGTTTGCACCTTTGGTCTAACGGTTGATTTGACCCGCAAAACCCGGTTCCTTTGACCTGCATCAAGGAAGCGGGCCGGTCCCGCGCGGATAAGAAATTCAAGCCCCACCACCTGTTCCAGGCTCACAATCGACGGGAACCCGGCATGGCGAACGCAGTCGCTCCTCAAAAATCGATGACTCTCGGCGAGGGCGGTTCCGCGCTCGCATTTGCCGCGCTGGCGATGCTTTCCATCGTGGTCGCCGCCAAGGCCCATACGTCGGAATACGCCTTCCACGCCTACCTGTTCGCCGCGGCCAGCGTCGCCGCCGTGTTTGTCATCCTCAATCATTATTTTGACCGGCCGGCGCAACTGCCGCCGCTCGAGATCGACGGCAAGCCCAACTACAACATGGGGCCGGTCAAGTTCGCCGCCGTCGCCTCGGTGTTCTGGGGCGTCGCCGGCTTCACGGTCGGGCTGATCATCGCGTTGCAGCTCGCCTTCCCGGTGCTGAACCTCGACCTGCCCTGGACCACGTTCGGCCGACTGCGCCCGCTGCACACCTCGGCGGTGATCTTCGCCTTTGGCGGCAACGTGCTGCTCGCCACCTCGTTCTATGTCGTGCAGCGCACCTGCCGGGCGCGCATGGTCGGCGGAATCGCGCCGTGGTTCGTCGTGCTCGGCTACAACTTCTTCATCGTGATTGCCGGCACCGGCTATCTGCTCGGCATCACCCAGTCGAAGGAATATGCCGAGCCCGAATGGTATTCCGACCTGTTCCTCACCGTGGTGTGGGTCGTCTACTTCCTCGTCTATCTCGGCACCATCATGCGGCGCAAGGAGCCGCACATCTACGTCGCCAACTGGTTCTATCTCGCCTTCATCCTCACCATCGCGGTGCTGCATCTCGGCAACAACGCGTCGGTGCCGGTATCGCTGTTCTCGCCCAAGTCCTACATCGTCTGGGCCGGCGTGCAGGATGCCATGGTGCACTGGTGGTACGGCCACAACGCGGTCG
>CAZUDR010000036.1:0-12232 GCA_964618715.1 uncultured Undibacter sp.
ACCGATGTCTGAACGCTTTATGCCTTGTTTTCAAGGCTTCTATGCAATGCCACGGATTGTTCGCAATTGCGAGATGAATTATGCGCGCTGCAATAGTCACGCGAATCACGTGGGGCTTTCCGGTTCTGGAATAAGAAGGAGACTGCCATGGTTGCCGTTACCTACGATGTGGCCCGGGTGCCCGCCGCCGATGCGGCCGCGCCGGAAAAGGCCGCGCCGCGCAAGCGCTGGTACGTGCGCCTGTTCGACGCGATGATCGAGGCGCGCATGGAGCAGGCACGCCGCGAGGTCGCCCGCCATAGGCATTACCTGCCCCACGTTCTCGACGAGCACGGCAACCGCATCGTCAGAACCGGCGCCCGCGACATGCCGTTCGGCGGCTGGTAAGCCGCCTTCACGCGTTGAAGCCGCCCCGCTCTCCCTGTGCGGGGCGGTTTGGTTTTCGGGGCGGCCCCGTCATGCGGTTCGCAAGCTGCGCCCGTTCCCTGCGCCGCCGATGGTTGCACGCGCGTGACGCCGACATGGACGGGTTGCGGCTGACGCATTGTCGCACTTTTCCGGTTTGCATCCGCGCGGCCCGCCGCTAAGACTTCCGGACCAACAATAAGAACAAATGAAACAGCCAATATCCGGCCGGCCCGGTGGATGGGTTGCCGGTGTCTGGAACACAGGGAGAGAACGTGATGGCCAACGAGTTCTCGAAGATCGCCTGCTGGCGCCGCACCGTGCTCAAGGGCGGCCTGGCGCTGGGTGCGATGCAGCTTGCTGCCCCCTTCGTCGGCAGGGCATTTGCCCAGAAGTCAGTGACGCTGCGGATGCACACGCACGTGCCGCCAGTGTCGGGATCGTTCAAGAACCTGAAATGGTGGACCGAAAAGGTCGAAAAGGAATCCGGCGGCAAGCTCAAGATCGAGCTGTTCGGTTCGATGCAACTCGGCGGCAAGCCGCCGGATGTCTACGATCAGGTCAAGAATGGCGTAATCGACATCGGCTGGACGTTGCCCGGCTACAAGGCGGGCATCTTCCCGGTGACCTCGGCATTTGAGTTGCCGTTCATCGGCGCGCCGGCGCACATTGTGTCACCGGCTATCGATAGCTTTGTGCGCAAGCACGCGCAGAAGGAATGGAGCGACGTGCATCCCGTCGTTATCCACTCCGCCGGCACCTCCCTGTTTCACATGAAGAGCCAAAAGATCGAGAAGCTTGAGGACTTCAAGGGGCTGAAGATCCGCACGCCGTCGCGCCTGTCGAGCGCTGCGCTCGATGCGCTCGGCGCGACACCGGTGCCGATCCCGAGTCTCAAGATGACGGAAGCACTGATGCACGATCTGGTCGACGGCGTGGTGATCCCGTGGTCGATCGCGCTGGCGATCCGCACAATCGACGTCACCAAATTCCATACCGAGACGACGTTGCACGAGCCGATCCTTGCGATGATGATGAACAAGCAGAGCTACGAAAAACTGTCGCCGGAGCTGAAGAAGGTCATCGACGCAAATTCCGGCGAAGAGGTCGCCAGGGAATTCGGACGGCGCTGGGAAAATGACGACAAGCCCGGTATCGCCAAGGCGAAGAAGCAGGGTGACGAGATCATCCAGATTACGGGAGAAGAAGAGGCGCGCTGGCGCAAGGCGACCCAGCCCGTCTACGACAACTGGATCAAGGAAATGGATGCGAAGGGCTATTCCGGCAGCGCGCTGGTCGAGGATGCCCAGCAGCTCGTCGCCAGGTACCGGGCTGCCGGATAGCCGATGAGCCGCGGCGTTGACGACGGGAGGCGGGCGGAATCGCCTGCCTCCTATGGCGGCCTGCACGAGACCGACATCGTCGTCGGTGGTGCGATCGGGGCGCTGACGCGCCTGCTTGCCCTTGTCGGCGGTCTGTTCCTGCTGGTCGCCGTTGTCATCACGCTGGTCAGCGTCGTCGGCCGCTACGGGTTCGGCGAGCCTGTGCCGGGCGACTACGAGCTGGTCGAGATCACCTGCGCTGTCGGCGTTTTCCTGTTCTTTCCTTTCACGCATGCCGTCAGCGGCAATATTACGGCCGATTTTTTTACCTCCGGCCTCTCCCTGCGCCGGCAACGCCTGCTCGACATTGCCAATGACGTCGTTTTTGCCCTGGTCGCCGCGTTGCTCACCTGGCGATTGTCCGAAGGACTCATGGAAAAGTTCGCCAGTGGCGAGACGACGATCCTGATCCGGATTCCGCTGTGGTGGGCGTACAGCGTGGCCGTCTTGTCGATGGCGCTGCTGGCGGTTGTCTGCCTGATGCGGATCGTCGCGGGCATCGGAGCCCTCCGGCGATGATGCATTTCGAACTTGTGGTCGGCCTGTTCGGCCTGATGATCCTGCTCATCGTGCTGCGCATGCCCATCGCCATCGCGATGTTCCTGTGCGGCGCGCTTGGCTTTTCCATGATCGCCGGATGGCGGCCGCTGCTCGGGCTGATGGCCGACGTACCTTATTCACGCGTGGCCAATCACGAACTTACCGTCATCCCCCTGTTCGTCCTGATGGGGCAGTTCGCGGCCCATGGCGGGATCAGCCAGGCGCTCTACCGCTCGGCGCTGGCCTGGGTCGGCCATTTCCGCGGCGGCATCGCCATGGCGACGATCGGCGGATGCGCCGCCTTCGGCGCGATCTGCGGTTCGTCGGCGGCGACGGGCGCCACAATGGCGTCGATCGCGATGCCGGAGATGCGCCGCCATGGCTATTCCGGCGCCCTGTCGACCGGCGCGCTGGCGGCGGGCGGCACGCTCGGCATCCTGATCCCGCCGTCCATCATCCTGGTAATCTATGCGATCCTCACCGAGCAGTCGCTCGGCCGTCTCTTTCTCGCCGCCATCATTCCCGGCATTCTTGCCACGCTTGGCTACGCCGCCGCGGTCTGGGCGTACACGCGCATGTATCCGTCGTCCGGGCCGGCCGTCGGGCGCGCCGGCTGGGGCGAGCGTTTCCGCAGCCTGTCGGCAGTCTGGCCGGTGCTGGCCATATTTCTGGTCGTCATCGGCGGCATCTATCTTGGCGTGTTTTCGCCGACAGAGGGCGCCGCGGTGGGCGCCGCGGCGACCGGGCTGCTGTCCGCCACAATGGGCGGGATGCGCTTCGCGGGCCTGAAGGCGGCGATCCTCGATACCGCGAAGATAACCGGCATGATCTTCCTGATCCTGATTGGCGCCGAGTTCTATTCGTCGTTCCTTGCCCTGTCGCGGCTGCCGCACACCCTCGCGGAATCCATCGCCGCAACCGGCTGGTCGCCACTCTCCATCCTGCTGGTCATTGTAGTCCTCTATATCGCACTCGGTTGCATGATGGACGGGCTTGCGCTGATGCTGGTCACGATTCCGGTCTTCCTGCCGGTGATCCTGCAACTCGACTTCGGCATGTCGTCAGAGGCCGTCGCCGTCTGGTTCGGCATCCTCGTTCTGATCCTGATCGAGGTCGGCCAGATCACGCCGCCCATTGGCCTCAACGTCTATGTCATCAATTCCATGGCCAAGGACGTGCCGATGACCGAAAGCTTCAAGGGAATTGTGCCGTTCTTCCTGTCCGATCTGGTGCGCATCGCCATTATAATTCCCGTTCCGGCGACGAAGACCTCGCTCGCGGGTTTGAGATGACGCAACTTGTGGCAGGACGGATTTCCCTAGTTTTGATGAAAGCGACAGGCATAACATTGAGGGCTTGGAGATGTCGGAGTCGCGGATTCACGTCGTAGTCGTCGGTGGCGGGATCGGCGGTTTGTTCGCCGCAAATGCATTGACCGCTCGCGGCATCAGGGTTTCGGTGTACGAACAGGCGCCGGAACTCGGCGAAGTCGGTGCCGGAGTCTATGTGACGCCGAACAGCGCACGCCATCTCGTGCGCATCGGACTTGGGCCGGCGCTGGAGAAATACGGCGCACGGGTGGGATCAGGCTCGCGCTACTACCGGCACGATGGAACCCCCATCGCCCCGGTGCAGGTCGCCGACTCCTCAGGGTGGAATGCGAACTTCGGCATGCATCGTGCCGACTTTGTCGAATTCCTCGCCGACGCGCTGCCCGGCGAGATCATTCATACCGGCCATCGCTGCGTCGGCTTCGAACAGGACGGCGATGTGGCGCGGGCGAGGTTCGCCAACGGCGCCGTCGCCGAGGGTGATGTCGTCATCGGTGCCGACGGCATCCATTCCGAGCTGCGGCCTTTCGTATTTCCCCCGTCCAAGCCGGTCTTTTCCGGCTCCATCGCCTACCGGGGCACGTTGCCGCACGACGCCGTGCCGGACTGGCCGACCGACGCCTGGGAGATGTGGCTGGGCACGGGAAAACACTTCCTCGTCTTCCCGCTGCGTGCCGGCAGGCTGGTCAACTACGTCGGTTTCGTTCCGGCCGACCAGGAGATGAAGGAGTCCTGGTCGGCGGCCGGCGATCCGAACCAGCTCCGCGCCGAGTTTGCCGGGTGGAACCCGCGCATCGAGAAACTTCTGGCGAAGGTCAATCACACCTTCCGCTGGGCGCTGTACGATCGCGACCCGCTGCCGACATGGACCAGGGGCCGGTTGAGCCTGCTCGGCGATGCAGCACACCCCATGCTCCCGCATCTGGGGCAAGGGGCCAACCAGTCGATCGAGGACGGAATGGCCCTGGCGACGATCCTGTCGCACGCCGACAGGACATCGGTGCCGGCCGCACTGCTCGCCTACGAGAAACTGCGCCGCGAGCGCGTGGCGGAGGTTCAGCTCGGTGCCCGCGAGAACGGCCTTCGCTACGATTCCTCGTCCACCTATTCCGATCTTGGCCTGCGCGATGCCGAGCTCACCGCACACGCCGAGTTTCGCAAGAAACTCTATGACCACGACGTCGTGCCGGATGCGGAAGCGGTGTCAGCGGCGCTCGCCTGAGCGTCCCGCAATAGAGTCTCTGCTGCGGCGGCGTGCCGCTCCGCCCCGCCGCAACACCAGCGTCACCCAGCCCTCGAGTGTTATGCTCCGTTCCAGCGTCAGTCCTTGCGCACGGTAGAGCGCCAGCACGGCATGGGCGTGTGGCGGCAGCAGGCCGGAAAGCACCACGCGTGCATTGCGTCCGCACAGGTGTCGAAGGGGCACCGCCAGCCGGGTGAGCGGACCGAGCAGGATGTTGGCGAAGATGAGGTCATAGGAGGCGGCCTGCGTGACCGCGCGGGTGCGCACGCCGTTCGCACGCAGCACAGTGACGAAGGCGCCGGCGCGGTTGAGACGCACATTGGCGCGCGCGGCCTCCACCGCGCGCGGATCGATGTCGGTGGCGATGACGGGACAGCGCAGGCGTTTCGCTGCCGCGATGGCCAGCACGCCTGAGCCCGTGCCGACGTCCAGTACATTCTGATAGCGCAGCCGCTTCGCCAGGTCGTCGAGCGCCAGCAGGCAGCCGCGCGTGGTGCCGTGGTGGCCGGTGCCAAAGGCGAGGGCCGCCTCGATTTCGATGGCGATGGCGTGGACCGGCACCCGCTTCCGGTCATGGGCTCCGTGCACCGCAAAGCTGCCGGCGGGCACGATGCTCAGGCCCGCAAGGCTCTGCATCACCCAGTCGTTTTCCGACAGTGTCTCGAAGGCGAGGGCGCGGGCAGCGTCATCACCGGCCGCAAGCATCACCAGGGCCCGAACCGCTGCCTCGTCGGGGGCCTTGCGGAAGTGGACGGTCACCTGCCACTGGCCGTCGGCATCCTCAAAGGCGGAACTGACGCTGTTGTCGGCGTCGAGGCTTTCGCCCAGCGCGTTGGCAAGCCGGCGGGCTACGTGCTCGTCGCAGGCGAGGCGGGCAACGGTTGTGGTCATGGTGCAGATGTTAGAGCGGTTGGTGAACTGACTGACAATGGCTATGTAGGCGCTATGGAAATTGAATCGCCGTCATCCTCCGGCAACGAAGCTCTCGATCTTGCCCGCCGCACCGGCTGGCCGCAGGACCTGCGTGAACTTTTGCAACGCTATCCGCGCGGGCAGTGGGAGGGCCACGCCAATCTCGGCGAGATGGCGACGTTCTGGCTGTCGCGCCACGCCATGTTCCGCGAGCTCGCCGGCATGGTCGAACGGATCGCCGACGAGTTCCGAGGCGGTTCGCTGCCCGCCGCCCGGTTTCCACAACTGTTCGTGCCGCGGCTCCAGTTCCTGCTGCAGCAGCTCGATGTTCACCACCAGATCGAGGACATCCATTACTTTCCGATCTTCCGTGCCGCTGACGGGCGGCTGGCGCGCGGCTTCGACGTGCTGGAGGAGGACCACCACGCGATCCACGCCGGCATGGCGGAAACGGCCGGGACCGCCAACGCGCTCCTGCGCGCGCTGCAGGGCGATGCCGATCGCCTCCGGCGCTGCAGCGAAGACTACGCCGCGGCGAGCGGACAACTGATCCGCTTTCTCATGCGTCACCTTGATGATGAGGAGGATCTGATCGTGCCGCTGATCCTCGATCGCGGGGAGGAAGCGCTGGGAGTACGGCACCTGTGATCATGTCATTCCGGGATGCGAGCGGGGCTCGCGCGCCCGGTTTCACAAGTCGCTGATGGCTAAACGACGGTGCGGTCAGTGCCGTTTGAAATACTGGATCTCACGCTCGTGCTGCAGCGCGGCCTTTTTTGTCGTGAAGGTGCCGAGATTGCGCCGCTTGCCGGTCCGCGGATTCACCTTGCGTGAATAGAGCCGCCACTTGCCGTCCTTGAGCTTGCGGATCATCGCGTCGGTTCCGCTCCGTCAGGCGCGGATCGTCTGCCTTACCAGCGGAAATAAAAGCGCACGCCGCGGTCGCGGTAGTAGTAGCGCCGCACATAAGGCCGCGACCGGTAATAATAGTAACGCGGCTCTGCGCGATAGACGCGCCGACTCCGGCGCGGCGGCAAGGTGTCGGTGAAATCGGGATCGTCGTCACGATAATCCCTTCCCCGGTCCGCACGCAGATCGCCCGTCGGCTGATCGGGGTCCGCGCGTGCCACAGCCTCCGATCCCGGCGGCGGGATGTTTCCGGTCAGCACCACTGTTGTGTTGGCCATCTTCGCCCGTCGCACCAGCCGCCACAGCTTGGCGGCATGCTTGACCGACAGCCGCACACACCCGTGCGAGGCCGGCTGGCCGAGGCCGCGGTGATAGGTGCCGTGAATGGCGTGGCCCTTTCTGGTGAAGAAGATCGAGTAGGGCATCGGTGCGTAGTCCCACTCGCGGCTGTAATGGTCACGCTCCATGCGGAACGGACTGTAGGCGCCTGCCGGCGTGTCGTAGCCCTGCTTTCCGGTCGACACCGGCCAGCGGTGAGCCGGTTCGCCGTCAACCGACACGGTCATGGTCTGCGTCGTCTTGTCGATGGCGATGAGCAGGTCGGCACGTGCGGGCGCAGTCGTGAAAAGCACAGCTGCAGCTGCAATGAAGGCGGCGCGAACGGCGAGGCGGCGATGACGCATAACGACTGCTCCTGCCCGGGTCCCGCGGGCGTTCAGAATAGCACGGGAATGGCTGCCGATTGTGGCAGCCGGACGATTTTCATAGGCGGCATGCGGTGCGAAACCGGTCACCGCGGGCCTCATCCTGAAAAGCTTCGCGTGGGCGATTCGTTTCGCAGGATGTGGCGATCTGCCCCGGAATTCTGCGTCGGCTCCGGCTTCTCGTCATGCGGGTCATCTAGTGCCCCAGCTCAAGCACCCAGTAGCGACGGCCCCTGGCATCGACCGCCGAGCCGACTCCGTAGGCCGAGACTCCGCTCATCAGCATATTGCGGCGGTGGCTGGGCGATCGGGCCCACCGGCGGATCGCGCAGTCGACGCTGTCGCAGCCGTAGGACACGTTCTCCGCCGCGGTGATCGCGCCGCCGCCGAGGCGCGCGCGCCAGCCCTTGTGGTCGAGCCGGCCGCGCCGCGCCATGTCGTACGCATGAGCCTGCGCGGCGGCGGCGAGCGCGGCGCTGAACTGCAGCGGCGGCTTGCCGTGCTGCGCACGGTAGCCGTTCAGGTCGATGGCGAGCGCAGGGGCGACCAAGGCGAGGAGCGCCACGACGCCCAGCATGACCACGACGTTCCCGCGTGTTGTCATGCCGGGAGGCTAGCATGCGGGGCAGCAATGACGTGGCGCAGGGATGTCGCAGGCGGAGCAGGGGCGGCGGCCGCGCCGGACCTCCGTACCGCAATACGCCCGCCTTGAACCGGACGGCGCCTCGCGGCGACCAACGGTTGAAGCGGCCCTGCCGCCACCATTCTTTTTCGCGATGGAGGATGCCATGACACGGACACGGACACTGACCGCCATTGCCATGCTGACCGCGCTCGTCGGCGCCGCGACCCCGGCGCTGGGCGGGCCCAAGTCGCCGAACCCGTCGGCGCGTCCCCACGTGAGGATCCTGCCCCTGATCAGTCCGACCATCTGTCCGCGCGTTCACATCCCCTCGATCAGCCGCCACGTCGCGACGCAGTTGCAGAACAAGCCGACGAATCCTGGCCCCACCGGACCGTCCGGCGCGCTGGCGACGACGCAACAGGGCACCAATGCCGCCTTGCTGCTGCCGGCGGTGCAGGCCGCCCGCGAGGCCGCGCGGCGCTCGTCGTCGAGCAGCAACAGCGGGAGTGAGCACCTCGACTATCTCACGGTCACACTCGACGACATAACGATCGGCAGCTACTAGACCTCCGGCCGTGCCCGTCCGTGCCGCGCGCGACCGATGTCGTGCGCGGCCGTCGCGCGGGAGGCGTGCCCTTCCGAAGCGCGCGTCGCATCGCCATATCGGGCGGGAAGCGCCGGAGCCCTGCCCATGTCGGAACCGCTGGTCGTCGTCATTCCCCACCGCCTCGGCAAGGACGAGGCGCTTGCCCGCATCAAGGGCGGCATCGGCCGTGCCAAGGGCGAGTTCGCCCATCTCGTCTCCATCCGGAACGACACCTGGGAAGGCGACCGGCTGAGCTTCGCGGCCAGTGCGCTCGGCCAGCACGCGCACGGCTTCATCGATGTCTACGAGAACGCGGTGCGGCTGGAGGTGACATTGCCCTGGCTGCTGGCGCGCTTCGCCAAAGCCGTCCAGCGCGTGGTCGGCCGGCGCGGGCAGCTGCTGCTGGAGAAGAAGTAGCGGAATGCTTCAGATGTCATTGCCCGTGCAAGCGGGCGATGCAGTGTTCACTGCATTCTCCGCGATTGCCGTGTCCCCGCCATCGGGGGACGACATGCATTGCGTCTCTACTGCCCGTCTCTCAGGCTCAGGATGTACGCAACCAGGCTGGTGGCGGTCTCGCCCTTGATGACGAGATTGGGCATCGATTCATGCGGCGTGTTCAGCGCGACGCGCAGCGCGGCGGCGGTCATGCCCGGCGTGTTGGCTATGGCCGCAAAGGTCGGCGCGTTGAGGTTTGACGACAGGCCCTTCTCCTTGCCGAGCAGGTGACATTCGGCGCATTGCGTGCGCGCGATCTCCAGTCCCCGCTGGACGCTGCCTTCCTCGGCGGCGCGGGCACCGCCGGTGGCCGCAACGAGCGCGGCGGCGACGAGAAATGTCTGAGCGATCGTGGAACGCATCGGGCCGCTACTCGCCGAGCAATGGTGGGATTTCGGCAAGCGCCTGCTCGCAGGCTGCCTTGTCGCCGGCGCTGTCCGCGTTGCGCGCGCGCCCCATGGCGTCCCTGACCCTGGAGATCCTGGCCGGCGGGACGCCTTCGGCCTCGGCGATGGAGCGGGGCGTCGGCTGGCGGTGCACATCGGCGCCGAGGCTCTGACGCTTCGCCGGCTCGTCGGCGGCCACCTTGTCCAGCCACGCGTTGATGCGGTCGTCCATGCGTTCGATGTCATTGGTGCACGGCCCCGCCTGACAGGGGAGCGTCAGCAGGAAGAGACCCGCGATGCTCATGGCCGATACGTATTGCGCTTTGTATGACATGTCTCTCTCACAGACGACCGATGCGTCCGACCGCGGAATACCCATGCTCCATCAGACCGTGGAATTGTGCCGAACCACTTGACGCAGATCAAACGGGAGGCCGGCACGGCTCACGTGGACTGGCGATCCAGCAAGCCCGCGTATAGCCGGTCGTTCATCTGGCCGGCCTTGGCGGCAAGCGGCACGTCGCCGAGCAGGCTGAACGCATACTCGGCCGCCATCGCGCCGTAGCTCCGCAGGGTTTCCATCTCGATCGGTGTCGGCTCGTGCACCATGGCAAAATGGGTCGATGCCAGCCCGAGCAGCCGGCCGTCTCCGGTGACGAGTGGCGTGGACTGCACCGCCCGGTAGCCGGCGATGCGGGCGTCGTCGCGGAAACCGGCGTATTCGGGATCCTGTTCGACATCCCGGATGACCACGGATGTGCCGTGCCGCAACGCCCGGCCGCAGGCGCTGCCGTCGTCCTTGTCGACCCGGCGGAAGGTGCGCAGGAACGGCGCCGGCAGGCCGCGCTGGGCGACGATCATCAGGTCGCCGCCGGCCGGCAGCTGGACATTGCCGTACTCGGCGCCGTGCAGGGCGATCGCGTCTTCGAGGATGGTCTGAACGGTCTGCTCGAAGCTTTGGGACCGGTACAGACGCTGGGACATTTGTGCCAGCATGCAGGTCTGCTCCCTACCCCTCTACCGTCTGGTCCGCGCTCCCGTGTTCTCACAACGACATTGCGACGGCCGGGTTCCCCGACCGCCCCGATCCCGGCTGGAAGGTAACGTTGCGCTGCGAAATCTCCGCAGCCGGCTTATTACGACCGATAACCGCCAAATATGTGCGGTCCCCGCCGGGGCGCCAATAAAGGACCCCGCGCCATGCCCGTTTTTCACCGGGTGCCAAAAATCCGTTTGCCGGGGACCATAACGCGCTACCGTTGTCGCCGGGCGGGGGCCCAGGGGCGGGAGATCGGTATGCCGATCAGGAAGTATCTCGGTGGTGCGAGCTTCGATCCCGAGACGATCGAGATGATGGTCACCGCGTTCAACGACACGCGCATCATTCTCAACGTCAAGAGCGAAAGCGACCCGCTTGCCGAGGTCGTGGCGAAGAAGGTTGTCAGTCTGGCCTCGGAGGGGATCACCGATCCGGTGGAGATCAGACGCCGCGTGGTGGAGGACACGATCACGCGCTAGGCGGACCCCCGTTCGCGTCGAACAGCCGCTCGACGCAGCGTGCGACATCGCTGTAGAACGTCGCTCGCCTCGCATCCTGCCGGCGACGGGCCTGGCGCGCGGCTTCCTCGGCTTTCATGCGCGCCTCGGCTCCGAATGCCTCGATGAAGCGGCTGGCTTCCTGGCGCGTTACCTTGCGTCGCATTCGTCATTCACTCCGCACGCAGTCCGCTCATGACCCCGACGTGCCGACCGCCGTGCCCGCTGATCGTGAAACGATGCTCGGGCCCCGGCCGCGGGAAGACCGCCTGAACCACCCCGCCGCGCCTGCGCCGCAATTCGTCGGCGTTCCTGAGGTAATCGTCGCCGATCCTGATCAGTCCGCTCCTGACGATCCCGTCCGGCGCGGCGCGCGCCTGCGCGTAGCACCGCCCGGCGAGGTCCATGAGTTCCGCGATCGTCTTCATCCCGTTATTCTGCCCGGCCGGCGCAGCGCCGCCTTGCGCCAGGTCAAAAACTCGAATCGGGAGAACAAGCCCGGCGCCGGTTCAATATCGAGGCGTGCCGGCGCGCCGGCAGGAGGCCTGGCATGTTGCGTCAATTCCTTGTGGGCGGTGTCGTCGTTCTTTTCACCATCGCCATCCATGCGCTGGTCACGACAAAGCTGGTTTCTTTCGTTGTGGCTACTGAACGGAGCAAGCCGAGGTTTCCGTCGCTGTTCCTGATCGGCGTCATGGTATCGGCGGTATCGATCCTGATGCTCGCCCATTTTGTCGAGATCGTTCTCTGGGCGCTGGTCTATGTCGTGGTCGGCGCCACGCCTGGCGATTCCGGCAATCTGTATTTTGCCTTCGTCAATTACACGACCCTCGGCTACGGCGACATTGTTCCGGTGCCGGAGTGGCATTTGCTCGGCCCGATGACGGCGATGGACGGCGTCCTGCTGTTCGGCTGGTCGACCGCGGTGATCGTCGCAATCCTCAGGAGCGCAATGAAGATCGTTCACCCCGGGATCCGGGACTGACGCCGCGTTCGCCGTCCGGATTTTCGGCGCATGCGCGAACGGCGCGTGCGGCGCCCGGTCCTCGGGCCGGTGCACGCGCCGTCCGGTCGTCGAGTCAGTCGGGGAGGCTGGCCGACGACCCGGCCTGCCCGGATGGGGGACGGATGTCCGGGCAGGCCGGTCAGTTGCGGCGCTCAGTCAGTTGCGGCGC
>CAZUDR010000036.1:12332-14567 GCA_964618715.1 uncultured Undibacter sp.
GGGGACGGATGTCCGGGCAGGCCGGTCAGTTGCGGCGCTCAGTCAGTTGCGGCGCCGGTCAGTTGTCGCGCTCAGTAGGCGTTCGGATTGACGTCGTCGCCCTGCGGCCATTGCGTCGAGACAATGACGCTCTGCGCGCTGGGCCCGGCGGACGCGTAGGCGAAGGCGCCGGCCGGCACGCTCACCACCGGCTCGCGCTGCTCGAGCAGCGGATAGTTGTCGCCGATCCTGGCGTTGAGCGGCTCGGTGGCCGATGCGGCCTGGGCGAAGCCGGCGACGGCCAGCGCGGCAAGAACGATACGGGTCTTGGTCAGCATGATGATCACTCCTGTTTCGGGATGAGGACTGAACGTCTCATCTGCGAACAGATACGTAAGCTGAGCTCATTCGGTTGCTGTCCCGCCCTTCACATCCGTGTGTGCGGTTCGTGTCCGCAACAGCGCGCGCGCGTGATCGGTTCGTGATCCATCAACGATCCGCAAACGATGCATTCGCGCCGTTGATGCCTGCCGCAATGCCGCCGCAAAAAAGAAACGGCCGCGCCGAAGCGCGGCCATCTCCCGTTCCCGCTCGAAACAATGTGGCGGCGTCAGCTCACGCAGACATATTGCGTGCCGCTCATGCCGATGCGGCGAGCTGCGCCGCGCGCGAGATCAAGCCGGGCGCCCTTGCGCCAGGCGATGCCGTAGGGGCCGCGGTCGTTGACGCGCACGGTGACCGAGCGGCCGTTGTGCGGATTGGTGATGGTGAGTCGCGTGCCGAGCGGCCACGAGCGCGCCGCCGCGGTGTTGCCGTTGGCGTCGAAGACCTCGCCGCTGGCGGTGCGTCCCGGCAGCGCGTACCAGCTCGCCAGCACTTCCTGGCCCGCGCACTTGCCGGTCCGCTTGACGTATTTGTGCACCGAGCCCCATCCCGCCGCGTTCGCCGCCGCGAGCGTGAGCAGGCTGCAGCCCAGTGCGATCCAAAGTGCTTTCATTGAAGACGACCCCGTCGTTGTTGATGCCGGGGACGCGTTGATCGGCGCTCTGTGACCACAACATGGCGGCGGCCGCGCTTGCGGTAAGGTGGTGGCAGCTATGCGGTTTTATCGTGCCGAAAGCGCGCAAATGTCGCAGGCGGGGGGTAGCGCAGTGACGACGCGGCGTCGCTGTCGGGACCGCCGCGGCCGGCCGGGCGAATCATGCTCGCTGACGGCGGCGTGGCCGCGTGCGGAGGCCTGCGGTCAGAAATCCGCCGGATGCGCGTGCAACTTGCGCGGCGTGACGCGCGGAGCGGTCACCGCGCCATAGGCACGTTCCCCTGCGCTGTACCGCACCGGCGTTGCCGCGGCGCTCGCGCCGTTGATGCAGACATACTGGCTGGCCGGCATGCCGAGGCGGCGGGCAGCGCCGCGCGCCAGATCGAGCCGTGCACCTTTCTGCCAGGCGATGCCGTAGGGGCCGCGGTCGTTGATACGCACGGTGAGCGAGCGGCCGTTCTTCGGGTTGGTCACGGTCATCACGGTGCCGAGCGGCCAGGTGCGCGCGGCCGCCGTGTTGCCGTTGGCGTCGAACATTTCGCCGTTGGCGGTGCGTCGCCCCGGCAGCGAGTACCAGCTCGCCAGCACTTCCTGTCCGGCGCACGTGCCGGACGGCTTGACGTATTTGTGCACCGTCTCCCATCCGGCTGCGTGCGCGGCGGTGGCGGTGGCGAGTGTGGCGATCAGTGCGAAACCGAAACGCGTCATCGGAGTCCGCTCCCGTTGCAGCTGTGCTGCGAATACGGGTGGCCGATGCGGTTGGGTTAATGCAAGGCGCGGATCGCATTAACGTTCGCGCTTAAGGTTGGCGATTTACGTTAAGCGGGACGCGTTCGCGCGTATGTCATCGGTGGAAGGAGTGAAGCGTTTCTCCTCATGCTGAGGAGGCGGCGAAGCCGCTGTCTCGAAGCATGAGGCCAAGGCCACGCGACCACGGCCACCTCATCCTTCGAGACGGGCGCTGCGCGCCCTCCTCAGGATGAGGTGGAAAGAGCTCCCGGGACGAGGTGGAGAGACGCCAACGCTGTGCGTTTCTCCTCATGGTGAGGAGCACCGCGTCAGTGGCGCGTCTCGAACCATGAGGCCAATGGCCTTGCTCCGACGTCGTCCCCGCGAAGGCGGGGACCCATAACCACTGGCTTGTCCGGCGCCCGAAGACCGGGGTTATGGGTCCCGGCCCTCGCGGAGTTTATCATCGGGCCGCGCCTTGCGCGGAC
>CAZUDR010000037.1:0-423 GCA_964618715.1 uncultured Undibacter sp.
GGCGGCGCGATCGGCGAAGGCGAGCTTCATCGCCTCGGCGATGCGGTGGATCGACGCCGAGGAGCCCGCGCCGAGCGGCTCGAGCGCGAAGCCCTCGAGGATGTTCAGCATCTCGATCAGCGCCACGCCTCCCGACGAGGGCGGCGGGAAGGAGACGATCTCCCCGACCACCGCCAGCATCTTCTTCACCGACGGACCGTCCGGTTCGATGCCGATGCGGCGCAGGTCGGCCTCGCGCACCTCGCCGTCGCCGGAGCCCCAGATGCTGGTGGCGATCGCCCCGATCATGTCCTCCGACAGTCCGAACGCCTTGCCGACCTCGCGAATGGCCGAGCGCCCGCGGTAGCTGATCACGGTGGCGGCGAGACCGGCGCGTTCGCGGCCGTAGCGCCGGTAGATGTACTGGATCACCTCCTCGCGCCG
>CAZUDR010000037.1:433-14503 GCA_964618715.1 uncultured Undibacter sp.
TCGAAATCGACGTCGATGTCAGGCGGCTCGCGGCGCTCGGCGGAAACGAAACGCTCGAACAGCAGGTCGCAGCGGTCGGGATCGACCTCGGTGACGCCGAGGCAGAAACACACCGCCGAGTTCGCCGCCGAGCCGCGGCCCTGGCAGAGGATGTTCTGGCTGCGCGCGAAGCGCACGATGTCATGCACGGTGAGGAAATAGGGTGCGTAGTCGAGCGCGGCGATCAGTTGCAGTTCATGGGCGAGGCTCTGCCGTACCTTGTCGGGGATGCCGTCCGGATAGCGCTGCGCGGCGCCTTCGTAGGTGAAATGGACCAGCGCTTCCTGCGGCGTGGCGAAGCCCGCGCGCGTCTCGTCGGGATATTCGTAGCGCAGTTCCTCGAGCGAGAAGGCGAGCCGTTCCGACAAACGCACTGTTTCGGCCACGGCGTCGGGGTGGTCGCGGAACAGGCGCGTCATCTCCGCCGCGTCCTTCAGGTGCCGCTCGGCGTTGACGCCGAGGCGGCGGCCGGCGCCGGTAATGGGGATGTGCTCGCGGATGCAGGTGAGCACGTCCTGCACGGCGCGCCGTTGCGGCGCGTGATAGAGCACGTCGTTGACGGCGATCAGCGGCACCTGCGCCTGCCGCGCGTCTTCCGCCAGTCGCGCCAGCCGCGCACGGTCGTCGCCGCGGTAAAGCATCGCCGCCGCCAGCCGCACGCGGCCGGGCGCGGCGGCGCGCAATTCCATCAGGTCACTGCGGAGCGCGGCCGCATCCCGGAAGGACTCCGAGGATGTTGTGGCGCTCGATCCGTCCATCACCACCAGCTCGAGCCCTTCGACATGCGCGAGCAGGTCGTCGCGATACAGGATGCAGTCGCCCTTTGCGGCGCGGCGGTTGCCCAGCGTGAGCAGGCGGCAGAGCCGGCCCCAGGCGGCGCGGTCGCGCGGGTAAGCAAGAATGTCCGGCGTGCCGTCGGCGAACACCAGCCGCGCGCCGGGATGGCAGGCAAGCGCGAGCCCGCTCTCGCGCCGGGCCACGTGCGCGCGCACCACGCCGGCCACGCTGTTGCGGTCGCTCAGGCCCAGGCCTGCGAGGCCGAGCCGCGCCGCCTGCGCCATCAGCTCCTCGGGATGCGAGGCCCCGCGCAGGAAGGTGAAGTTGGAGGTGGTGGCGAACTCGACGTAACGATTCATGCGCGGTCTTTCTCCGCCTCATCCTGAGGAGCCGCGCGTAGCGCGGCGTCTCGAAGGGTGAGCGCGGCCCGATCACGGGCCTCATGGTTCGAGACGCACGGGCAAATGACCGTGCTCCTCACCATGAGGTTCAGGCTTCTGGCCACCATCACGCGAACAGCCCGTGCAGGAACCAGGCCGGCGCGGCGGTGTCGCGATAGAGCCCGGCGCGGAAGATCCAGAACCGGTGCCCGCCCGTGTCCTCGACGCGGAAATAGTCGCGCGCCAGGTTCATGACCGGATTGCCGTCCTCCTCGCTCCACCAGACACCCTCGATGCGCTCGGGTCCTTCGGCGGCGGCCACCTCATGCAGCGCGCGCCGCCAGCGAAAGCGCACGGGCGGGCCGTCGGGCACGCTGGCCACCGCGTCGATCAGCTCCGGCCGCGTCAGCAGGCGCAGCGGGCGCGGAGGCAGGGCCATGGTCGTGCGGAAGCGGCGGAACGCGTCCCAGCCGCGATCCTGTTCGCGCATCAATGCCGGCACGGTGCCGGCGGCAAATTCCGGGATGTGGCTGTCGGCCGCCAGCAGGCGGGCAACCCGGCGTGCACCCAGCCGCGCGCTCAGCCGGTCGACCAGCCGGCCGAGATCGCCGCTGTCGTCCTCATCGCCGAGCGCCACCTGCCGGGGCGGGCAGGGCTCGGCGGCGAGCACGCTCAGCCGCGCCAGATCGAAGCCGAAGCCGGGGTCGAGCGGATCGGAAAGCGCCGCCAGCCGCTCGACGAACAGCGCGCGCACGTCGCTCGCCTCGCGCACGGGGGCCGACGTGCCGGCATCGATGCGGCACACCCTGCCGTCGGTGCGAAACAGCGCGAGTTCGGCCCGGCGCAGGCCTTCGCCGCGCCGCTCCAGCATGACGGAAAGCCGCCGGGCCAATCGTTCAGTGATCGCCAGCACGTCCTCCTCGCGCAGGATCGGCTCGGCGAAGGACTGCTCGGCGACATACGGCGCCACCGGCAGGCGCGGACTGAGCGGCTCGCGCGCTGCCCCAAGCGCGCGGTCGAGCTGGCGCAGGACATCCTCGCCGAAACGCGCGGTCAGGGGTGCACGCGGCGCATCGACGATGTCGCCGATGCGTCTGAAGCCGAGGCGGCGCATGGCCGCGACGGTTTCGCCGTCGAGGCGCAGGGCTGCGAGCGGCAGCGGCAACAGCGCGGTGCGCTCGCTGCCATCGGGAATGAACGGTGTCGCGGCATGGCGCGCCGCCGCGCAGGCCGCGCCGATGGTGCCGGCGACACCGGCACGCGCGGCAAACCCGAAACCGGTAATGCGCCGGACGAGATCGTTGATCAGCGCTGTTTCGCCGCCGAACAGATGGGCGCAGCCGGCGATGTCGAGCAGCACGCCGTCGGGCGGATCGAGCGCGACCAGCGGCGTATAGCGCAGGCACCAGTCGGCGATGTTGTCCAGCAGCTGCGCATCGGCCGCCGGGTCCTCGGCGGCAACGGCGAGGCCGGGATGCATGGCGCGCGCCTGCGCCAGCGACAGCCCCGGTCGCAAGCCTATGCGCTCGGCCGTCGCGTCGACGGCGACGACGTCCTCCGCATTGCCGCGCCGCCCGGCGACGGCCAGCGGGCGCGGATCAGGCGGACGCTGCCGCGCGAGCCGGTCGGTCGAAAGCCGCGCCAGCCAGAGACTGACGATCCGCTGGGATGACCTGGAAACGCTGGTCGACACTGTTCCACTCCAGAAGCCACGATCCGGTACTGCCCCGCCGGTTGCGCGTGAGACGGACATCGAGACGTGGCGGCCCTGGTCCGTACGGGGTGAGCCATGACGGCGCCGTGCCGACGACCCAGCGCGTCGCCGCGGCGACCGCCTCGCCGGAGGGCATCGCGCGCAACAGGAAGGCGGCGGTGCCGTCGCGCCCGGCGGCCAGCGACAGGCGGCGGCTGGCGGTCAGCCCGACGCCGCAGCCGCTGCCGCGGATCTCGCCGATGACGGCGCCGACGCCGCGGCAGCGCAGACCTTCCTCCATCGCCCACAGCACGTCGCGCTCGCGGGCAACGGCGACGCGGACCAGCCGTTCGGGCGGCAGGCCGAAGGCATCGAGGCCGGGGCCATAGAACGCGCCGTTCTCTGCGAGAGTCATCTCGTCGGCGATCCACAGCGTCGCCTTTGTCGCTGCGGCCCGGGCGGCGAGCGGCAGCACGAAGCCGGTCGCCGCGGCAAGCGCGCTTTCACGGCACGCGGCCACCTCATGCAGCGCGGCGGCAATGGTCACACCGGCGCAGGCGCGCAGGGGTCCGTCGCCGGGAAGCCGCGTGCGCGGAAGGCGTGCCTCTTCCAGCGAGGCAAGGCTCCGCCGCAGCGCGGCGAGGGTGCTGGCCGCGGGTAAGGTCATGTGGGGCTTTGGCTTTTCCAAGTTCTCTATTTGTTCTCATCATGCATTGCCGCCCTGGAGAGTCAATCCTCTTGCTGTTCCTTCCTGATCGGGCGGGATCGACGCCATGACTGTTCGCCGAAGCCATGAAAATGGCGGCCTTTGCGCCGCACAGGTCGGACTGGACGCGCCCGACCCGGGAAGGTTATGGCGTCGTCGCCCTTCGAACCGCACAAATCCCCCGATGGCGGATTGCGAGGTACAACCATGGCAGTGACCGACAATCCCTATCCGCTTCCGGGCAAGCTGAGCACGCCCCTGCAGGCCGTGCTGTCCTACTGGCAGGAGCTCAAGCGCGCCGGCAATGAAATGCCGTTCTGGGACGACGTGAAGCCGTCGGCGCTGCCGGGACCGAATGACCGACTGCTGCTGGTCGACGCTTTCGAGAAGCCGGAGCGATTCCGCGTCAACACCATCGGCAGCGAACTCGACCGGCCCGGCAGTTCGCTGCGCGGCAAATTCATCGACGAGCTCGCCCTGACGGGCCCGCTCGAGTTTCTGCGCTCGCAATGCAGCGCCGCGGTCGAGGCGCGCGCGCCGACCTTCTACCGCCATGCGGGCAAGCCGGCCTATGCGCGCATCCTGCTGCCGATGTGGGGGGATGGCCGCATCGGCATGCTGCTCGGAGCGGTCGATCTGCAATAGGACCGCGCGACGGCCTGTACGGACTGGATGTGGTGGAGGATCGCGCCGTTTCGTCTCCCGAAGCCGATGACATTGTCGGCCAGGTGATACCGTGGCATGCGCTTGATACGGCGCGCACGGCCGCCATCCTGCACGCGTCCGAACGCGGCCTGTCCGCCGCGGAGGCGGCGCGACGGCTGGAGCAGTTCGGTCCGAACGCGCTGCCGTCCGCTCCCGGCAAGAGCGCGCTCGAGCGTCTGCTCGGCCAGTTCAACAATCTGCTGATCTACGTACTGCTGGGATCGGCGGTGATTACCGCACTGCTCGGTCACGCCGTTGATACTGCCGTGATACTCGGCGTGGTCGTCCTCAACGCCCTCATCGGTTTTATCCAGGAGGGGCGCGCCGAACAGGCGCTTGCCGCGATCCGCGGCATGATCAGTCCGAAAGCCGCCGCGCTGCGCGACGGGCGGCGCGTGACGGTCGACGCCGCCGGGCTCGTGCCGGGTGACGTCCTGCTGCTTGAGGCGGGCAGCCGCGTACCGGCGGATGTCCGCTTGCTGCGGGCGCGCAATCTTCATGTCGAGGAGGCCGTGCTCACCGGCGAGTCCGTACCGGTGGAGAAGACGAGTGCCGCTGTGGCTGAAAACGCGCTGCTCGGCGATCGCCGGTCGATGGCCTTTTCGGGCACCCTGGTGACAGCGGGTCTCGGCACCGGACTGGTGGTCGCCACCGGCCCGGCGACCGAACTGGGGCGCATCAGTTCGCTGCTCGCGCGGGTCGAGCAACTGCAGACACCGCTGATCCGGAACATGAACGTCTTTGCCCGCCAGCTGACGTTTGCCGTGCTGGCGCTCTCGGCGGTGACCTTTGTCTTCGCGGTTCTGGTCCGCGGCTATGCCGCGGAAGATGCCTTCATGGTCATGGTCGGGATGGCCGTGGCCGCGATCCCCGAGGGCCTGCCCGCGGTCATGACCATCACGCTGGCGATCGGCGTGCAGCGGATGGCGGCGCGCAACGCGATTATCCGCCGCCTGCCTGCCGTCGAAACGCTGGGCTCGGTGTCGACCATATGTTCCGACAAGACCGGCACGCTCACGCGCAATGAAATGACGGTCACCAAGGCCATCCTCGCCGACGATACCTATGACGTCGGCGGTGGCGGTTACGCGCCGGAGGGCGGTTTCAGCATTGCAGAGCGGGAAGTCGATCCGTCGACGGTTCCCGGTTTGCAGCGCCTCGCACGCTCCGCGACGCTGTGCAACGACGCCGCCGTGCGCAACAGTCCGGACGGATGGCGTGTCGAAGGCGACCCGATGGAGGGCGCGCTCGTGGTTCTGGGGCTCAAGGCCGGGTTCGATCACGAGATGCTCGTCAAGGATTTTCCGCGTCTTGATGAAATCCCCTTCGATGCCGCGCACCGTTACATGGCGACCCTGAATCACGACCATAAGGGTCGCACCTTCGCCTGTATAAAGGGCGCGCCCGAACGCATCTTCTCGATGTGCCGGTATCAGGCGAAAGGCGACGACGAGGAAACGTTGGACCATGCCGCCTGGGAGCGGGCGGCACATCGTCTCGCGGCCGGCGGCCACCGCGTGCTGGCGATTGCGTCACGCGCGATGCCCGCCAACACGATTGAACTGAGCTTCGATGATGTCGATGATGGCCTGACCCTGGAGGGACTCGTCGGGCTGATCGATCCGCCTCGGGCCGAAGCGATTGAAGCCGTCGCCGAGTGCCACAGTGCCGGCGTCTCCGTGAAGATGATCACCGGTGATCACGCCCAGACCGCGGCTGCCATTGCCCGGCAAATCGGCATCGATGACGTGCAAACGGTCACGACCGGCGCCGACATTGACCGGTGCACCGACGGGGAATTGCGGCAGCGGGTGGCCGTGTCGAGCGTCTTTGCGCGCACCAGTCCCGAGCACAAGATCCGGCTGGTCGAGGCGTTGCAGGCAGACGGCTCGGTCATCGCCATGACAGGCGACGGCGTCAATGATGCTCCGGCGCTCAAGCGGGCCGACGTCGGCGTCGCCATGGGAGAAAAGGGGACGGAAGCAGCCAAGGAAGCCGCCGATATGGTGCTGGCCGACGACAACTTCGCCTCGATCGTCGCCGCCGTGCGCGAGGGACGCACCGTCTATGACAATCTTGTCAAGGTAATCGGCTGGACCCTGCCCACCAACGGCGGCGAAACGCTGATCATCGTGGCGGCCATCCTGTTCGGGCTGACGTTGCCGGTCACTCCCGTTCAGATCCTGTGGGTCAACATGGTCACGGCGGTGGGGCTCGGCCTGGTGTTTGCTTTCGAGCCGGCCGAGCCGGACATCATGCGGCGGCCGCCGCGGTCTCCCGGCGCACCCATCCTGTCCGGTTTCCTGCTGTGGCGTGTTGCCATTGTTTCGCTTCTCGTTGCCATCGGCGTGTTCGGCATTTTTGCCTGGGCGAAAGCCAGGGGTGCCACGCCCGAATATGCCCGGACGCTGGTCGTCAACGCCGTGGTGGTGATGGAGATATTCTATCTGTTCTCCGTGCGCTACCTGCGCATGACCTCGCTGACCTGGCAGGGCGCACTTGGCACACCGGCAGTGCTGATCGGCGTCGGCTCGATTGTCGTGTTGCAGTTTGCCTTCACGTATCTGCCTCCGATGCAGGCCCTGTTCGAGACACGGTCCGTCGGGCTATTCGACGGAGTAGTTGTGATCGCCACCGGCGCTCTTCTGTTTGTCATACTGGAATTGGAAAAGCGGTTGACGCGCCGGATGTTCGGCGCGCGATAATCCGTGGCCGGAATTTGACGCAGGTCAACGAGCTTCGGACCGCGCAGATTACTGATAGGCTGATCTGATCTGTGAACGGCGGTGCTGATCTGCCGGCAGTTCGATCGGAACCAGGTGCTTGATGGACGCTCTCGACCAGCCGCAGGATACCCACGGCCTCAGGCTGTGCACCGTCGAGGACTATGAGGAGCTGATCGGCGCGGAGGCGGTCGAGCGCATCCTCAGGAAGGTCGAGCGCCTGCACGACCTGCACGTGGTCAACATCAACTCCACCTATTACGGCGGCGGCGTCGCGGAACTGCTGTCGTCACTGACGCTGCTCATGAACGCATCCGGCATCAGCACCGGCTGGCGGGTGATTCAGGGCCGGCCGGACTTCTTCAGCATCACGAAGAAAATGCACAATGCCCTTCAGGGCAGCGACATCAAGCTGACCGACCTCAAGATGCACATCTATGAGGAGGTCGCCTTCGAGAATGCCGCCCGCATCCATCTCGACCACGATCTGGTGATCGTGCATGACCCGCAGCCGCTGCCGCTGATCCGCTATTTCCGCAAGAAGGCGCCCTGGGTCTGGCAGTGTCATGTCGACCTGACCCGGCCCGATCCCGACCTCTGGAATTACATGGTGCCGCTGATCGAGCAATACGACGCGGCCGTATTCTCGCTGCCCGAATATGCGCAGAAGCTCACCGTGCCGGAGCGCTTCATCATGCCGGCGATCAATCCGTTCTCGACCACCAACAAGCCGCTGTCCGAACGCGACATCGACGAACGGCTGGAC
Source organism: uncultured Undibacter sp. (assembly GCA_964618715.1). Lineage (GTDB taxonomy): Bacteria > Pseudomonadota > Alphaproteobacteria > Rhizobiales > Xanthobacteraceae > Pseudolabrys. The sequence goes on from CAZUDR010000037.1 coordinate 8,223, forward strand.
CACTACGACATTCCCACCGATCTGCCGCTGGTGGTGCAGATTTCGCGTTTCGACAAATGGAAAGATCCGCACGGGGTGATCGACGCCGTCCAGATCGCGCGCAAGGAAATGGACTGCACGCTGGTACTGGTCGGCAACGTGGCGACCGACGACCCCGAAGGGCAGGAGGTGTTCGCCTCGCTGTGCGATTGCGCCGAGGAGCGCATCCGCATCCTGTCCGTACAGGACTCCGCGCTGGTCAATGCGTTGCAGCGGCGTGCGGCGGTCGTGCTGCAAAAGTCGATCCGCGAGGGCTTCGGGCTGACTGTCACCGAGGCGATGTGGAAGGGCGCTGCCGTGATCGGCGGCAATGTCGGCGGCATCAAGCACCAGATCGAGGACGGCGTGAACGGCTATCTGGTCAACAATGTCGAGGAAGCCGCCGCACGCATCGTCGCGCTGTTGAAGGATGCGGCCTTGCGCGAACGCTTTGGCCGCAATGCGAGGGAAAGCGTCCGCCGCCGTTTTCTGATGACCCGGATGATGGAGGACTGGCTCGATTTGATCGGGGCATTCGAGATCCGGTTCCGGCTGAAGGGGGCGCAGCACTGACACGAGGAGCAGGAACAATGGCTGCGAAGACCTCCCCTGTACTCTGGTTCGAAACGGTTGGCCGTGGCGACGTTGCCAGGGTCGGCGGCAAGAACGCTTCGCTGGGCGAGATGGTCGCCAGGCTGGGCGCGCGCGGGGTGCGCGTGCCACCGGGCTTCGCAACGACCGCGGACGCTTACTGGAACTACATCGAATCCAACAACTTGCAGGAGCCGATCACCGGGGCACTTGACCGTCTCGCCGCGGGCAAGGCGACGCTGGCGGAAACCGGCGGCACCATCCGCGACCTGCTGTTGAAGGGCGAATGGCCGGCCGACACGGCGGACGCCATCCGCGCCGCCTATGCCGAACTGTGCAGGCGTGCGGGGAAGGCGGATGTCGACGTCGCCGTGCGCTCCAGCGCCACGGCGGAAGATTTGCCCGATGCCAGTTTCGCCGGCCAGCAGGAGACCTATCTGAACATTCGCGGCGACAAGGCGCTGCTCGACGCCTGCCGGCGCTGCTACGCGTCGCTGTTCACCGACCGTGCCATCAGCTACCGCCAGGCCAAGGGCTTCGACCATCTCAAGGTGGCACTGTCGGTCGGCGTGCAGCGCATGATCCGCTCCGACCTTGGCGGCTCCGGCGTCATGTTCTCCATCGACACCGAGACGGGTTTCGATCGCGTGGTTCTCATCAACGCCGCCTGGGGCCTGGGCGAGAACGTGGTGCAGGGCGCCGTCGATCCCGACGAATATGTCGTGTTCAAGCCGCTTCTGGACGACACCGCGCTGGTGCCCGTCGTCGAGAAAAGGCGCGGCGAGAAGTCCATCAAGATGATCTACGCCGCCGGCGGCGACCATCCGACGAAGAACGTCCCGACCTCGAAGGCCGAACGTGCCGCTTTCGTGCTCGGCGACGACGATATTCTCACGCTCGCGCGCTGGGCCTGCGTGATCGAGCAGCACTACGGCATGCCCATGGACATGGAATGGGCGAGGGACGGCGAAAGCGGCGAACTGTTCATTGTACAGGCGCGACCGGAAACGGTGCAGTCGCGTCAGGCTGGCGGCAGTTTCCGTACCTATACCATCAAGTCGAAAGGCCGCCGTCTGGCCACCGGTCTCAGCATCGGCGACGCCGTGGTCGCCGGCCGTGTCTGCCTGATCGACAGCCCGCGCGAGATCGACCGTTTCGTCGACGGGTCCGTGCTGGTGACGTCGACGACCGACCCTGACTGGGTGCCGATCATGAAGCGCGCCGCGGCCATCGTGACCGATCACGGCGGGCGCACCTCGCATGCCGCCATCGTCAGCCGCGAACTCGGCCTGCCGGCGGTGGTCGGCACCGGAAATGCCACGCAGGTGCTGCACAGCGAGCAGGAGGTGACTGTTTCCTGCGCGGAGGGCGACGAGGGCTTCATCTACGAGGGCGTGGCCGACTTCGAATCGCGCGAGCTCGACTTTTCGAAGACGCCGGAAACCCGCACCCGGGTCATGCTCAATCTGGCCAATCCGGCCGCAGCCTTCCGCTGGTGGCGGATTCCGGCCGACGGCGTCGGGCTTGCCCGCATGGAGTTCGTGGTCGGCAATCACATCAAGGTGCACCCGATGGCGCTGGTGCACTTCGACACGCTCAGGGACGAGGAGGCCAGGGCCGGGATTGCGGCGCTCACTGCCAGCTATGACGACAAGGAGGAATATTTCGTCGACCGGTTGTCGCGCGGACTCGGCCGTATCGCCGCAGCGTATTATCCGAAGCCGGTGATTGTGCGCATGAGCGACTTCAAGACCAACGAATATGCCGGCCTGATCGGCGGCGCCGAATTCGAGCCGGAGGAGGAGAACCCGATGCTCGGCTTTCGCGGGGCCTCGCGTTACTACTCGCCGCGCTACCGCGAGGGCTTCGCGCTCGAATGCCGCGCCATCCGCCGCCTGCGCGAGCAGATGGGCTTCACCAATGTCATCATGATGATTCCGTTCTGCCGGTCGACGCGGGAAGCCGATCGTGTGATCGAGGTGATGGCGGAGAACGGCCTGAAGCGCGGCGAAAACGGCCTGCAGGTCTATGTGATGTGCGAAATCCCCTCCAACGTGATCCTGGCGAAGGAATTCGCCAGACGCTTCGACGGTTTTTCCATAGGCAGCAACGATCTCACCCAGCTGACGCTCGGCGTCGACCGCGATTCCGCCGAGCTTGCCGGCCTGTTCGACGAGCAGGACGAGGCGGTCAAATGGATGATCCACAGCGTTATCGAGGCCGCACACAAGGCCGGTGCCAAGGTCGGGCTGTGCGGGCAGGCGCCGAGCGACCATCCCGAATTCGCCGAGTTCCTCGTCGACTGCGGCATCGACTCCATGTCGGTCAGTCCCGACAGCTTCCTTGCCGTGAAGGAGCGGGTGGCCGCGCGGGAAGCCGCAGGGCCGAAGGTCCGCGCCCCGGCGCGGGCGAGCGGATAATCCCGTTGCCATGAGCGAGTTGCGGCAGGACCGCACCAGCGGACGCTGGGTCATCATCGCGCCGCAACGCGGCCGGCGCCCGCACCCGGGCGACCGCCGCACGCGCTCTGCGCCGCGGCCGGCATTCGATCCGGATTGTCCCTTCTGCCCGGGCAACGAAACCGAATTGCCCGGGATTGTGGCCGAGACGCCGGGCGAGGATGCGCCCGGCTGGCGCGTGCGCGTCGTGCCGAACAAATTCCCCGCCCTGCAGCAGCACCCATCCCCGCCGCCGGACACCGGACATACGGCGCGTGCCGGATACGGCTTCCATGAGGTCATCATCGAGAGCCCGCGCCACAACGCTGATCCGGCCACCATGAGTGCCGGGCAGCGTCTCGCCGCCGTGACTGCCTGCCGCGACCGTTCCCGCGCGCTGCTGGAGCAGCCCGGCATCGAGACGGCGGTCGTATTCCGCAATCACGGCGCCCGCGCCGGCGCCTCGCTGGCGCATCCGCACGCGCAGATCATCGCGCTCGGCCTCGTGCCGCCGCGGCTGGCCGCCATGTCCGCCTGGAGCCGGGGCTATCTGCACGAGCATGGCCGTTGCCCGACCTGCGAGGAACTGGAGATCGAGTGCCGATCCGGCACGCGCGTTGTCGAGCAGAGCGACGGCTTCGTGGCACTGGTGCCGTTTGCCGCCGAGCATCCGTTCGAGGTCTGGATCGTGCCGCGCGACCATCAGGCGTCATTCACGGAACCCGACGCTGGCGAGCTCGCCGCCTTCGGCGAGATGCTGGCGCGCAGCCTGCGCCGGCTGGACGGTGCGCTCGACCATCCGTCCTGGAAGTTCGTTGTCGATTCCGCCCCCAAACAGGATCTCGGCGCGCCGCACTTTCACTGGCGGCTTCGCCTTGTGCCCGAAGCTGCCACCTGGGGCGGTTTCGAGCTGGGCGCTGCGATGGTCATCAACCCGTCGAGCCCCGAGCAGGCCGCGGACACGTTGCGCGCGGTTCGCGTCGATCAGTGAAGATGCCGGCGCGGAATCCGCCGGCAACATCGTTGCATTTCCCGGCGGAAGACCGGTAAACCTGATGGCGTCATGACAAGGCGCGAGATCCGTTGATCATGCCGGGACCGGGGCTTGTGGCCGACATCGGCGCGACCAATACGCGCCTCGCGCTGGCGGATCCGTCCGGCGCGATCAACCGTATCCGTGTCTCCGCCACCGACGAGTCACCCGATCTCGGCGACATGATCGAGGCCTACCTTGCCGCCGAAGCCGGAACACAGCGGCCGATGCGGGCGGTGCTGGCGATCGCCGCGCCGGTCACCGGCGACGAGGTCACGCTGACCAACTTTCCCTGGAGCTTTTCCGTCGAAGGCTTGCGCGTGCGCCTCGGGTTCGACTCGCTGCGTGTCGTCAATGACTTCGTCGCCAATGCGTTCGCCATTCCGTATCTCCGCAGCGGGGATGTAACGCAGGTCGGGGGCGGAGCGCCGGTTGTCGAAGCGCCGGTCGCCGTCATCGGCCCGGGCTCGGGACTGGGCGTGAGCGGGCTCATCTTTCATGACGGCCGTCCCGTGCCGGTCCGGAGCGAGGGCGGTCACGTCACCATGGCTCCGGCCGATGCGCGCGAGGCGGCGGTGCTTGATCTCCTGCGCAAGCGTTTCGATCACGTTTCCGCCGAGCGCGTTCTGTCGGGGCCGGGCCTCCTCAATCTCTATGCGGCATTGTGCGAACTCGCCGGCGAATCCCAGGAGCAGTTCACCCCGGCGCAAATCACCGATGCACGGATCGGCGCGCAGCACCCGCGCGCGCGTGAAGCGACGCAGATGTTCTGCGCCATGCTTGGCACCATCGCCGGCAACCTGGCGCTGACCCTTGGCGCGCGCGGCGGCTTGTATATCGCCGGCGGCATCGTCCCGCGGCTCGGCGACGCGTTCACGCAATCGGGCTTTCGCACCCGCTTCGAAGCCAAGGGACGCTTTCGCGACTACCTCTCGGCGGTGCCGACCTGTGTCATCACCCGCCCGCATCCCGCCCTGCTGGGCGCCGCGCATCTGCTCGATTCACCGTGAGGGCAAGCTGACGGGCGGCCGCCACAATGCGGCGCGGCGCGTCCCAATGCATTGTTTTCTTTAAGAGTTTCTCAAGCCCTGCCACCCCAAATTTGGCCCATATGAAACCGCATTGTGACCGGCGCGTTGATAACGAGGCGACCCGGGCAAGGAGGCATTCAATGTACAGGAAATTGGCTGTGGCGGCGGTAATGGGCCTGGCGCTTGCCGGCTGTCAGACGGCGAGGCAGGACCGCGCGCTGACCGGAGGTTTGATCGGCGGCGGGACGGGCGCGCTGATCGGCGGACTGGCCGGCGGCTCCGCAGGTGCCGCGGTGGCAGGCGGCGTCATTGGCGCGGCAGCCGGTGCGATCATCGCGGACGTGACGCGTCCCGGGTATTGCTATTACTATGACAGGCGCGGTCGCAAGCGCTACGTGCGCTGCTGAACTTGCGCATTGGAGACTTGAATGCCCGGACCATGAGTCCGGGCATTTTCATGTTCAGGATCGATTGCACCGCAAATTGAGCGGATTGCAGATCCGCCGCTCAGGTTCACCATAATCCCTTCAGCCGTCCCCCGTCCGTGTTGAGCGCAACGCCGGTGATGTAGCTCGCCCGTTCCGAGCAGAGAAACACGGTGGCGTTGGCCAGTTCTTCCGGCCTGCCCATGCGGCCGAGCGCGTTCTTCTTCGCCGCCACCTTGCGCGCCTCTTCCTCGGTCCTGACGCCGAATTCCTGCTTCATGCCCTCCGTATTGCGGACCCACAGATCGGTGGCCACCCAGCCGGGGCAGATGGCATTGACCAGCACGTTGTCCTCGCCGAACTCGGTCGACAGCGACTTGGTCAGGTTGAGCAGCGCCGAGTTGGTCATGCCCGAGCCGAACATGTAAGGGTCCGGCTCCTTGCCGGCGCCGCCGATGGTGTTGACGATGCGGCCCCACTTCTGCGCCTTCATCATCGGATAGACCGCGCGGATCGCGCGCAGGAAGCCGAACAGCTTGGTCTCGAGCTGGTTCTTCATCTCATCGTCGTCGAGCACCGCGAAGCGGCCCGAATACATCTGGCCGGCATTGTTGATCAGGATGTCGACGCCGCCGAGCTTCTCCTTGGCGGTCTCGACCATTTTCGCGATGTCGGATTCGCGTGTCATGTCCGCGACGACCGCATGCACCTCGCCGCCGGTGCGCTTGGCGAGATCGTCGCGCGC
>CAZUDR010000038.1:0-14392 GCA_964618715.1 uncultured Undibacter sp.
AAGGTGCCCTGCATGTCGATCATGAACCTGCCGCCGCTGCCCTACGTAAAGCGCATTCCCGGCCTCGATTACGACGCGCTCAAGCCCGCCTTCACGGACCCGGGCGTATGGGACAATTTCGATCCGGGCCTGGTCACGCTGTGCAGCCCTGACCCGCAGGCGATCCGTCCGCCGGAAGGAAAGGCCAACGAGCTGCTGGTCACGCTGCCAACCAATTTCAAGGTTGCCAGGTTCGCCGACGACAAGAACACCGCCATTCTCCGTCAGCTCGAGAAAGACATCGACGCAGTGCGCTTCGATCCGGGCGACGGCAACAAGATCGAACTGCCGGTCAAGCTGCGCGTCTACGATTCGATCTTCGTGCCACTGGCCAAATGGGCAATGCTGCTCGCCGGCAACTACCGCTGCATCACCGAGGACGGCATGCGCACGGCGCAGGAGGCGGTGCACTCCAATCTCGACGAGGCTCGCTCGGTCTACAATTTCGTGTTCGACCTGTGCGTCAAGCTCGGTGCCAAACCGGACGATCTGGTGCCGTTCGAGAAATACGCCGCCGCCGCGCAGAGCCTGTCGCGGCCGGCATCGGCCGCCCGCGCCCTGCAGAACGGGGCGCCCAACATCGAGCGGGCCGACAAGCTTGTGCAACTGATCGCCAGGCAGAAGGGCATGAGCAACAAGTCGGTGGACGCCATTGTCGCCCTTGTCGACCGCCGTCTCGACGCCAACCGCAAGAAGGCTGCCGCCTAGGAGACGGGTCAGCGGGCGTCCCGCTGAGTCGCCGACAAAACCGATTGAACACGGAGCTGCCCGGCGCGACCCGCCGGGCAGTTTTGTATTCGGCAGCGAGTTGTCCCCAAAGGGTTCATCGCGCGGGCGGCCGGGTTTCGACCTGGCGCAAGCAAATGTGACATCGGCGCAACATGGCCCTGCATTCCATCAGATCAAAGCCCGGAATCGACCGGAACGCCCAAAGAGGCAGCAATTGCCGCTGTTTTCAGCTTGCCGCAGCGCAAGATCAAAGCTGTAAATTTTTTCCAATCCACGTGCTGTCGCGTTCGGAATCGATCGATTTGCCGGGGGCCGAACAGGGCAGCGCAGCAGTTACGGGTCGAATTTGTATCGGCGAACCGTCGATCGAAACCGAGAAGGGGCAGGGTCAATGAGGAAAGTTGTTTTGTCCGTGGTTGCGGCGCTTGCGGTGACTGCCGCGGCGCCCGCGTTCGCCGCCGACATGCCGGTCAAGGCGCCGGCGGTTGCGCCGGCACCGCCGCCGAATCCGTGGGATATCTCCTTTGGCGGCGTCATCATGTCCGACTATGTCTTCCGCGGCATTTCGCAGTCGAACAAGGCGCCGTCGGGCGGCGCGTATTTCGAACCGTCCTATGCCTCGCCGATCGGCACGTTCTATGTCGGCATCGCTGCCTACGCGATCAGCTGGCCGAGCGGCTTCAATTACGGCTTCACCGATCCGTCGGCCGAAGTCGACTTCTACGGCGGCTGGCGCAATAGCTGGGGGCCGTTCTCGCTCGATATCGGCCTGATCTACTATTATTATCCGGGCGAGAAGTTCAACGGCTTCACCAACGACAGCGATTTCTACGAAATCTACGGCAAGGCGGGCTACGACTTCGGCTACGGCTTCAGCGTCGGCGCCAACGTGTTCTATACGCCCGACCTGCTGAACTACAGCGAGACATTCTCGACTCTGGGCATCGCCAACTCGCCGGACGCGGTCTACCTCTCGGGCACTGCCGCCTGGGAACTGCCGGGGAAAGTCTACGAAATCACCACGACGGTCTCGGGTGAATACGGCTACTGGGACATCGACGACACCGGCTTCCTTCTTGCCGGCGCCACCGCCGATCCGAGCTACAGCTACTGGAACGCGGGTCTGACCTTCGCCTACAAGGCGATCTCCGTCGACCTGCGCTACCACGGCACCGACCAGAGCCAGCAGGACTGCGCCAACTTCCTGCTGGTCGGGGTACCGAACGGCTCGAACAACTGGTGTGACGAACGCTTCGTCGCTTCGCTCAAGTTCGACACCTCGCTGTCGGCACTCAAGTAAGACTGACGACGGCGAAATTCCCTGCCCTGACTTCGCGGGTGGTGGCTCCCTGAAGGAGTCGCCACCCGTGTTCCTGGCGGTGGTTACTTGCACAAGTATCCGTATCGGGTGCCGTCATCGTCCGGCAGCGTGATCTCGATGTGATTGATGTGCGCGCGGTAGCCGATCGGCACAATGATGATCGGAGTTTTTCCTTCGCGCATCGCCAGCACGCGCTTGCCGCCGATCACGTAGCTCACGTCGTAGGTGGCCTCTTCCGGCCGGGTGGCGCGAATTTGACCGTCCTGGATGACCACGTTGTCGAGACAGCTCGGCGGCACGTAGGAATCATCGACCCGCAGGGGCCTCTCATGCAGCGCCCAGCGGCCGATCAGGAAGGGCGGCGCCAGCCGCTGCGGCGTCCCGTAGCCCTTGAGTTCGCCGAATGTTTCCAGATAGACGGGGAAGCCTTCGGTCTGCCGGAGCTGCGACAGGTAGCGGTCGGGATCGCTGCTGCGGAGCCTGGCGAAGGTCTGCTCGGTCGAGCGCTGCAGTTGCGTCAGCACCAGGACATAGGCGCCGAACAGCAGCAGTGACGCCAGCCCGAGCCCGGCGTTGAAGCGAAACCTGCGCGAACGACGCGCGATATTCAGCATTGCCTTCGGCTCTTTGCCGGTGCGGATTGGTGGACGCAGCGCCCTGGTTCGCGCGGTCCGCGGCGGGGCCTGATTAGGCCGCGGCCGCCGGTTCTGCAAGGCCGCCATTGCCGGTCACCGGCGCGGTTTGCATCGGTGCTGCCGTCGGGGGTATGGGGTGGCCGGTTCTCCGCCGCGCACCCGTCCCGTCTGAAGGATTTCCCGCTTGGCTTTTCTATCCGGCCTCCCGTCGCCGTCGCCCGATGCCTCGGAGCGGCGCAGCGGTCTCGTCGCGCTGTGCTTCTATGCGCTGGCCGTCGGCATGGTCACCAGCGCCGGCGCCTTCGTGCTGCGCGCATTGATGGCGATGTTTCACAACCTGTTCTTTCTCGGCACCTTGTCGTTCGAATACGACGCCAACGTGTTTGATCCGCCGTCGCCGTGGGGACCCCTCATCATCCTGGCGCCGGTGATCGGCGGCCTCGGCGTCGTCTGGCTGGTGCGCAACTTTGCGCCCGAGGCGCGCGGCCCCGGCGTGGCCGAGGTGCTCGACGCGATCTACTACAATGGCGGCCGCATCCGCATGGCAGTGATCTTCGTCAAGTCACTTGCCTCGTCGCTGTCGATCGGTTCGGGCGCTTCGGTCGGCCGCGAGGGACCGATCATCCAGATCGGCAGCGGCATCGGCTCGACCATCGGCCAGCTGTTCCGGCTGCCGCCATGGCAAACCATCACCCTGGTTGCCGCCGGCGCCGGCGCCGGAATCGCCGCGACATTCAACACGCCGCTCGGCGGCGTCATGTTCGCGATCGAGCTGATGCTGCCGGAGGTCTCGTCCCGCACCTTCCTGCCGGTGGTGATTGCGACCGGCGCGGCCACCTATTTCGGCTGGCTGTTCTTCGGCTTCGAGCCTGCCTTCCTTGTGCCGGTGACCGGGCTGCCGGAGGTCTCCATTCCCAGTTCATTCGGCCTCCTGCCATTGTTTGTGGTGCTTGGCCTCGTCTGCGGCGTCGCCGCGGCGGCCTTTGTGTGGCTGTTCTCGTGGATGGAGGACCTGTTCGAGCACACGGTCCCCGGCAACGCCTACGTCAAGAGCGCCATCGGCATGCTGGGGATCGGTGTGCTGATCTACGTGATGCAGGAGACCAGCGGCTACACCCATGTCGCCGGCGTTGGCTACGCCACCGTCCAGGCGGTGCTCACCGGAGAGATCAATGTCGGATGGCTGCTCGCGATCCTGTTCGCCGCCAAGCTCCTCGCCACCACGCTCAGTCTTGGCGCCGGCGCGTCCGGCGGCATCTTCTCGCCGTCGCTGTTTCTTGGCGCCACGCTCGGCGGCTCGCTGGGCGCCCTGGTGTCCGCGGTGTTTCCCGATCTCGGCATAAACGCTGCGGTAATGGCGGTGATCGGCATGGCGGCGGTGGTCGGCAGCGCGACCGGCGCGGCCATGACCGCCATCCTGATGATCTTCGAGATGACGCGCGACTATGCCGCTGTCGTGCCGTCCATCGTGGCGGTGGCGGTTGCGCTTGGCGTGCGGCGCACGCTGTCCTACGAGAACATCTATACCATCAAGCTTGCCCGGCGCGGCCACCACATTCCGCGCGAGCGCCACTCGCACATGTTCATGATCCGCCACGTCGCCGACGTGATGAAGCCGGTGCGCGGCATCGTCACCGAGGCCGAGCTGATCGATGCCACCGCGGGCGCGCGGGGCGGCGAGGAGGGCTACCTGGTCGTGCGTGACGGCGGACGCATCGCCGGACTTGCCCGGGTCGGCGGCACGGTCGACGCCGACGAGGCGACCATTACGCGTGCCTTCGTCGTCACCCGCAGCAACGATTTTATCAGGGAGGCGATGGCGCGCATGTCGCGCTCGCCGCGCAAACCCAGGCTCGCCATTGTGGTCGACAGGCCGGGCGTGCCGCGGCCGGAGGACGTCGTCGGCGTCGTCACCCGCGAGTCGATCGCGGACACCATCATCGCTGATCTGAGCCGCTAGCAGCGCATTCGCTAGCCCGCGGGTGCCGGCGCCGGACTCGTTTCACCGGCTGCGCGTTCGGCGAGGCGGTGCGTCGTGCCGTCGGGCGTCAGGGCGAGGAAGCGATGATGCATTGCGACGAGGGTCGACCGGTGCCCGATCGAGATGATCGCGGCCTTCTGCAGCCGCGTGGCCAGCAGGCGGTAGAGAGCGGCCTCTGCCGGTTCGTCGAGAGACGCCGTCGCCTCGTCGAGGAACAGATAGTCCGGTCCGTGCAGAATCGCGCGCGCGATGCCGAGGCGTTGCTGCTCGCCGGGCGAGAGCATCCGGTTCCAGTGTGCTTCCTCGTCGATTCGGGCGGTGAGGCCCGGCAGGCCGACCGCCTGGATCAGTTCGGCCACGCGCTCCACGTCATAGGTGCCCGGCTCGGCCGGATAGGCGACCGCCGCGGCCAGCGGTGCGACGGGGAAATAGGGCCGCTGCGGCAGGATCATGACGGTGGCGTTCTTCGGAACGCGGACGGTTCCCGATCCGAACGGCCAGACGCCCGCCAGCACGCGGAACAGCGTGGACTTGCCGGACCCGGACGGCCCGCTGACCAGCACCTGCTCGCCGGCGGTGATGGATATGGCGTCGGCATTGAGCAGGGGGACGCCATTGGGCAACCGGACGGCCAACTGATCAAATGTGACCGCGGCGCCGTCGCCGGGCGCGACACTGATCACCGGCGGCGTGGTGGCGACGGCGCGGGCGGCTGCCACCGACTGGTCGAAGCCGGACAGGCGCTCGATTACCGCGCGCCATTCCGCCAGGCTGGTGTAGACATTGATGAAGACCGAGAGCGCGTCCTGCACGCGTGCGAAGGCGTTCGCCGTCTGCATCAGTCCGCCGAGCTGGATCGCGCCGGCAAAATAGGCCGGGCTCACCATGATGAACGGGAACACGACCGATGCCTGCGAATAGCCGGCGGTGAAAAAGGTGAGCTTCTTCTGCCGCGTCATGATGGCCCGCCAGTTGGCGATCACATTGGCGAAACGGGTCAGCAGACGGCCGGTTTCGGCGCGCTCGCCGTTGAGCAGGGCGATCTGCTCGGCATTCTCGCGCACCCCCACGAGGCCGAAACGGAAATCCGCTTCGTAGCGCTGCTGCTGGAAATTGAGTGCGATCAGCGGGCGGCCGATCCAGTGGGTGATGGCCGTGCCGATGCCGGCGTAGATCAGCGCGGCCCAGAACAGGTAGCCGGGAATACTCACGTTCACACCAAACAGATGCAGCGGGGCCGCGGCCGACAGCGACCACAGGATGACCATGAATGAGGCGAGGGTGACGCAGGCGTTGAGCAGCTGCAGCCCGATCGTGAGCGTGAGCTCGATGAAGAGACGGATGTCCTCGGCGATGCGCTGGTCGGGGTTGTCGGCGGCGTCGCCGAGCAGTTGCATGCGGTAGTGGTTGGCGCCGGCGAGCCAGTGCGCGAGGTATTCGCCCGTCAGCCAGCGACGCCAGCGGATCTGGAGCCACTGGTTGAGATAGAGCTGGTACACGGCGAGCACGATGAAGACGGCCGCCAGCACGCAGAAATAGCCCAGCTCGTAGACGAAGGCGCCCCAGTCGCGGTCCTGCAGTGCGTTGTAAAACCGGGCGTTCCATTCGTTGATCAGCACGGTGATGCCGACGATGGACAGTTCGATGGCAATCACCGTCGCCAGCAGCAGGCGGCCCGGCCAGCGGTCGTCGGAGCGGAAAAAATACGGGCTGGCGATCCGCCACACAGTGGCGAGTGTCGAGATGAGGCCTCTCACGGGCTGGCTCCTGTCGGGGCGGAAAACGGCCGAATTCGCGCGGCGGTCTTTCACTCATGGTCAAAGACGTGCGGGAATCCGATCCATTTCTTGCGGATTCTCACATAAAAGAGGCATAAGATCGCTTTGCGGGCGGTGCCTAATGTTGCGTCGGCCCGTCGCAACCCCTACGATTACGCTCAAGGGTTGCCAGATCCGCTCGCAAAAGCCGGGTCATGGAATAAGGCCCGGCAATAAATGTTCCTAGGGAATAACAATCCAAGGGAGGATATAAGAATGGCTCAAAACAAGGTGTCTACGGGTGCGACCCGCCGCAAATTCCTCGGCGGGGCCGCTGTTGCCGGTGCGGCGACGATCGCCATGCCGCAGGTTTCGCGCGCCCAGACCGTCACCCTTAAAATGCAGAGTTCCTGGGGCCCGAAGGCCATTTTCCAGGATATGGCACAGCAATATGTCGATCGCGTCGAGGCGATGGCCGGCGGCCGCCTGAAAATCGACCTTCTGGCATCGGGCGCTGTGGTGAAGGCGTTCCAGGTGCAGGATGCTTGCCACAAGGGCGTCCTCGACGGCGCGCACACCGTTTGCGCGTACTGGTACGGCAAGAACAAGGCTGCCTCGCTGTTCGGCACCGGCCCGGTGTTCGGGTGCAACGCCATCCAGACGCTGGCCTGGATCCAGACCGGCGGCGACAATGGCGGCGGCAAGGACCTGTATCGGGAGCTCGTTCAGGACATCCTGAAGCTCAACCTCGTCGGCTTCTTCGCAATGCCGATGCCGACCCAGCCGCTCGGCTGGTTCACCGAGCAGATCAAGTCGGCCGACCAGATGAAGGGCCTCAAGTACCGCACGGTGGGTCTTGCCACCGACATCATGCAGGGCATGGGCGTGAAAGTGACCCAGCTGCCCGGCGGTGAAATCGTGCCGGCCCTGGAGCGTGGCGTCATCGAGGCGTTCGAGTTCAACAACCCGACCTCCGACCGCGAATTCGGCGCCCAGGACGTGCGCAAGGTCTACATGATGGGCTCCTACCATCAGGCTGCGGAGTTCTTCGAGATCATCTTCAACAAGGACAAGTTCGAGTCGCTGCCGAAGGAGCACCAGGCGATTCTTGAATACGCCACCGAGGCGGCCAGCACCGCCAACTACGGCTTGGCGATGGACAAGTACTCGAATGACCTGCAGACGTTGATCAACAAGGACGGCGTCAAGGTGTATCGTACGCCGGAAGCTGTCATGCAGGCCCAGCTCGACTCCTGGGACAAGGTGCTCGAAAACCTCAACCAGGATCCCTTCTTCAAGAGGGTGGTCGAAAGTCAGAAAGCATGGTCGGCCCGGGTTGCGTACTACAACCTGTTTAACGACGCCGACTACAAGCTCGCTTTCAAGCACTACTTCCCGGGCAAGCTGACGTTCTAGGAAAGCCTGCGGGATGAGGAATGTGGGACGGCATCGTATGATGCCGTCCCACCACGTTGTGGCGGGGTGGGCGCCGATCTGGAGTGAGGGGTGTTAGCTTTTATTCGCGTGGTTGATCAGATCACTTCGTGGGCCGGCAAGGTCTTCGCGTGGTGCATCATGATCATGACCTTCGGCACCGCTTATGAGGTCTTCGTCCGCTACGTGCTGCGGGATCCGACCTCGTGGGCGTTTGACCTCAGCTACATCATGTACGGCACACTGTTCATGATGGCTGGCGCCTACACGCTTTCACGCGGCGGCCATGTGCGTGGTGACGTGATTTATCGGCTCTGGCATCCAAAGACCCAGGCCTGGGTTGAATTCGTGCTGTATTTATTCTTCTTCTTCCCGGGCATCCTGGCCCTGATCTATGCCGGTGCCGACTACGCGCTCGAGTCCTGGAGTTACAACTACGGCACGGGCGAAGTCGCGATTTCGAGCCCGGCCGGCGTGCCGGTATCACAGTTCAAGACCGTCATTCCTGTTGCCGGCGCGCTTTTGTTCATACAGGGCATCGCACAGGTCTTCCGTTGCATCATCTGTATCAGGACAGGTGAATGGCCTCCTCATACCGAGGACGTCGAGGAAATGGAGACCATGCTGCTCCATCAGCAAATGGACGATGAGGAAATCAAGAAAGAACTCGGGCTTGCGAAAGGGGAGTCGAAATGACCGATCCCCAAATCGCAGTCGCAATGCTCGGAATTTTTATTTTTACGATTCTGCTTGGATTTCCGATTGCATTTACTCTGATGGCGATGGGCGTCGGCTTTGGCTACTACGCCTATTACGACCCCGAACGGATGCAGTCGATTTTCGACAACCGGATCTTCGACCTGCTGGTCAACCAGACTTATTCGGTGATGGCGAACGACGTGCTGACCGCGGTGCCGTTGTTCCTGTTCATGGGTTACATCGTCGAACGCGCCAACATTGTCGACCGGCTGTTTCACACGCTTTACATTGCGTCCCGCCGCATGCCGGGTTCGATGGCGATTGCGGCGCTGGCGACGTGCGCCATGTTTGCCACCGCAACGGGCATTATCGGCGCTGTCGTGACGTTGATGGGGTTGCTTGCCTTCCCGGCCATGCTCAAGGCGCGCTATGACGTCAGTTTCGCGGCCGGCGTCATCTGCGCCGGCGGCTGCCTCGGCATCCTGATCCCGCCGAGCATCATGCTGATCGTCTACTCGGCCACGTCCAATGTGTCGGTCGTCAAGCTCTATGCCGGCGCCATCTTTCCCGGCTTCATGCTCGCGGGCCTGTACATCCTCTACGTGATCGGCCGGTCCGTTCTCAATCCCAGCCTGGCCCCCAAGCCGCGGCCGGAGGACATTCCGGACGTGACCGGCGGGCAGGTCCTGTTTGCGATGATGACCTCGTTCTTTCCGCTGGCCTTTCTCATCTTCGCGGTGCTCGGTTCGATTCTTTTCGGTCTGGCCACGCCGTCGGAAGCGGCCTCCATGGGGGCGCTCGGTGGAATTGTGCTGGCGGTCGCCTACCGGCTGGCCGCTATCAAGCAGGGCCTCGTCAAACCGGAATGGGCTGACAAGCCGTGGAGCGACCTTGACGGCTGGCTGTTCTCGCTCGGATTCGGCGGGATTGCGACGCTGATTATCGCGGTGATCTACGTCGTGCTCTACGTCTTCGCAGTTAACGCGTTCGGCTTCAATCTTCCGCCGGAGCCGGGATTCCTCATCAGGCCGGGCGCAGGCATCGCACTTGCATTGATCATCGGTTTGCTGGCGCAGCTCATGCCGGGCCGGGTACCGCTGCTCGGCTGGTTGTGGCCCGAGCGCGAGGCGTTGAAACGTGCGTTCTACTTTGCCGGCCGGGGCGCCGTGATCGGTTCGTTTTTCGGTATCATCTATCTGCTGGCGTTCACCGTGTTCGGTCTCAACGACACGTTTGCCTATCACAGGGTGGTCTGGCTCGGCCTCGATATCGGTTTCTTTATCGGTCTCATCACCTACTTTGCGTGGAAAGTGAACGACCAGGAACGATTGCGGGAGTCGATCTACCTAACGGTCCGCACTTCGGCGATGGTGTGCTGGCTGTTCGTCGGATCCTGGACCTTCTCTTCGGTCTTCTCCTATCTGGGCGGGGAACAGCTCATCAAGGAGTTTGTGCTGTCGATGGATCTGTCGCCGATAACGTTCCTGTTGCTGGCGCAGGTCATCATCTTCTTTCTCGGGTGGCCGCTCGAGTGGTCTGAGATCATTATCATCTTCGTACCCATCTTCCTGCCGCTGCTGCCGCACTTCAATGTCGATCCGCTGTTCTTCGGCATCCTTGTGGCGCTCAACCTGCAGACGTCGTTCCTGACACCGCCGATGGCGATGGCCGCCTACTATCTCAAGGGCGTATCGCCTCCGCACGTCAGCCTGATCCAGATCTTCAAGGGCGTGCTGCCGTTCCTGTCGATGATCTTCCTGTCGATGGCGATCCTTTACATTTTCCCGGGCATCGCCATGTGGCTGCCGACCGCGGTTTACGGGAGGTAAGGAGTTCGCGTTCGTGGATGCCGTCGTGAACGAGCTCTTGCAACTGACAGCGGTGGACGCTGCACGCCGGATCGGGTCGGGGGAGATCACCTCCGAGATGCTGGTGATGGCCTGTCTCGACCGGATCGCGCAACGCGAAGAGGCCGTTCAGGCCTGGCAATATCTCGACCGCGACTATGCGCTCGACCAGGCGCGGCGGGCCGATGCGGCGCGCGCCAGCGGCATTTTGCTGGGTCCGCTGCACGGAGTCCCCGTTGGCGTGAAGGACATCATCGATACCGGAGACATGCCGACGGAATGCGGCTCGCCGGTATTCTCGGGTCGTCGGCCACCTGCGGATGCGGCAGTGGTGGGCGCGCTCCGGGATGCCGGTGCGGTCATCATGGGCAAGACGGTGACGACCGAGCTGGCCGCCTTCCATCCGGGCAAGACCCGCAATCCGGTCGATCCGGCACATACGCCGGGCGGCTCCTCAAGCGGCTCGGCTGCTGCCGTTGCCGACGGCATGATTCCACTGGCGCTGGGCACGCAAACCGCAGGATCGGTCATCCGTCCGGCAGCCTATTGCGGGACGATCGGATTCAAGCCGAGCTTCGGGCTGGTCTCGCGCACCGGAATTCTGTCGCAGTCTCCCGCGCTCGACACCGTCGGCATGTTTGCCCGCACGGTCGAGGATGCGGCGCTGCTCGCCGATTGCCTGACCGCGTACGATCCGCGTGACCGCGACATGCAGCCCCGCAGCCGGCCACGACTGCGCGAGATGGCCGCCCAGGAGCCGCCGGTCACCCCGATGCTGGCCTTTGTCAGAAGCCCGGTCTGGGACCGGGCAGACGCGGTCACCGGCGAGGCATTCGCCGAGCTGGTGGACGCATTGGGCGAAACCTGCGACGAGATTGCGCTGCCGGATATTTTTGCCAACGGCTATACATGGCAGCGGCAGATCCAGCTGGCCGACATTGCCAAAAGCTTCGGCCCGCTGGTTGACAAGGCTCCCGACCAGATCAGCGACGTCCTGAAGAAGGGGGTGGAGGAAGGGCGGACGATACTTGCCACCGAGTATAATCTCGCGCGCGAGTTTCGCGGCGTTCTCAATGGTGGCCTCGACGAAATTTTCGAGCGCTACGACGCGATTCTGACACCCAGCACGACGGGACCGGCGCCGAAGGGTTTGCAGTCGACCGGTAGTCCGGTCTTTTGCGCGCTCTGGACCTATCTGGGCGTTCCCGCCGTGACACTGCCATTGTTGACAGCAGATGGTCTCCCGCTCGGCGTTCAACTGGTTGCCGGCTATGGCGACGATGGTAGACTGCTGCGGACGGCGCGCTGGCTGGTCGAATGGGCGTCGCGGGTCGACGGATGACGGGGCACGATTTCGCGGGTTGAATGGTCATGCTCGATAAACTCATCGTCTCAATCTGGTTGCTGACGTTTGCCGCTTTTGCCGGCCTCGTCGTCGTCTATGTACGCGAGCCGGATTTGACCGTGGTCATCGTGTTGATGGTTGCCTTCGCGACCCAGGATTTCTGGATCAGCGTCCTGCGTCCGGGTGCCACGCAGGGCGGCGCGCGCAGCGATATCGAGGACCGGCCAAGCCCGGTGTCCGGCAAGCCGCTGGCCGGTCCGGACAAGGGCTACACGCCATAGCGGACGTTTGCCGAGTGGCGGCGACCGGATCGCCCGCGCCGCGCCTCACGTCTCAGGACAGGTTCTTCTTCAGAAATGCGATCGTGCGGCCCCAGGCGAGATCGGCTGCCGTCTTGTCATAGCGGCCGCCGGTATCGTTGTTGAAGGCGTGATTGACGCCCTCATAGATGTGGATCGTGTAGTCCCTGTTGTTGGCCTCGAGGGCCGCCTTGTAGGCGTCGATTCCGGCATTTACGCGCGGGTCGAGCCCGGCATAGTGCAGCAACAGCGGCGCCCTGATCGAACTCACCTGCGCGGCCGGCACCTGCACGCCGTAATAGGCGACCCCCGCGTCGAGATCTGGCGCCAGCACGGCGATGCGGTTGACCATTCCGCCACCCCAGCAAAAGCCGATGATGCCGACCTTGCCGTTCGATTCCGGACGACTTGCCAGAAACGGCACCGCGGCGGCGATGCGCCGCGCCGTCTCGTCCCTGTCAAGGCTGCGGATCATCTCGCGGCCCTTGTCCTCGTCGGACGGCGTGCCGCCGAGCGGCGAAAGCATGTCGACCGCGAAGGCAAGAAAGCCTTCCACCGCCAGCCGCCGCGCCACGTCCTCGATGTGCGGGTTGAGGCCGCGGTTTTCGTGGACGACGATGACCGCCGGCCGTTTGCCATCCCCCTTCAGGCGCACCAGATAACCGCTGACCGCCGTGCCATCCGCGTCATAGGAGACGGCATCAACCGCCAGCCGGGAATCGTCCGGCGCCACGATTGCGGCCAGCGCGTAGTTGTTCTGCAGCAGCGGCAGGAGCGTCAGGGCAGCCGCGGTCGAACCGGCGATTTCCGCCAACCGTTCAAGGAACCGTCGGCGGCTGATGCCGCCATGAGTATAGTTGTCGTAAAGATCGATGATGCGCTGATCCATAACGCGGCTCCGGTTGGCAATGGCGTCAGGAGAACCCCGGCTGCCGGACACTATTCCGCTTGACGGCGTCGCGGCCAGCCGTCAATGCAAGGGCATCGGGGACGCCGCGACCGCGGGTTCGTTTCGGAGCAGATCATGACGTTTCTTCGCCTGGCGGCAAGCCGGATCAGCAGCGTTCGCGGTCCGGTCGCTGCAGCGGTGCTGGCTGCGGGCCTGGTCCTGAGTGTCGGTGCGGGCCATGCCGCCGACGATTTTCCGTTCGACCGCGACCTGTTGCTGGATACGGCTCCGATGGGGCAGGCCAAGCGGGTACCGATGCTCAACGTGGCGCCGGACGGCGCGGCAACCATCGACCTGTGGTGCAGGACCGTGCGGGGGTTCGTGCAATTGAACGGTGGCGCGATGACAATCGATCCCGGGCCGGTACCGGAGGGGCTGCCGCAATATATCAGCGCGGGCCAATGTTCACCGGAGCGGATGCGGGCGGACTATGAATTGCTCTCCACGCTGATCCAGGTGACCGGCTGGCAGCGTCGCGGCAGCACCGTCGTGCTCGACGGTCCGGCCCGGTTGCGCTTTCATCTGTCAGACCACTGAGCCTTCGGACTTCGTATCGAGGCGGCCGTAGGGATTGGCCCGGTGCTCGGCCGAGGTCTGCGGCTTGACGAAAATCGCCAGCACTTCGGGATGCGCCTCGTGAATGGCGGCTTCGAGCGAGTTGAAGGCCTCCTCGATTTCCGGCGCGGTCATATGGTCGTCGAACTCGAGGCTGAGCGCGACGATAACCTCCTCGGGCGCCTGATGCACGGTGAATGCGATATGGCCGCGATCAACGCCATCGGCCCTGTTGACGATGGCAAGAATTGAATCGCGCACTGCGCGACTGGCCGGCTCGCCGATCAGCAGACCCTTGCTTTCCCGCGCCAGCATGACGGCGGTCATAGCGAGCACGCCGGCAATCGCGAGCGACGCGACGCCGTCGAGCACCGGCATGTCGAGTTGCTCGGCCAAAAACGTGCCGATGAAGGCTATGACCAGACCGAGCATCGCAGCGGTGTCTTCGAACAGCACGGTGAAGCTGACCGGATCCTTGCTCCGCTGCATCGCCTCAATATAGCCCATGCGGCCCTTGACGCGGTTGAATTCGCGCAGCGCGATGGCCCAGCTCACGCCTTCAAATACGAACGCGCAGCCGAGCACGATGTAGTTTACGACGGGGTTGGAAACCGGGCTGGGATGCAGGATGTGCTGCACGCCCTCGTACAGCGCCACTCCGGCGCCAAGGGTGAACATGATGATCGCAACAATGAAGCTCCAGAAATACAGTTCGCGGCCGTGACCCAGGGGATTCCGGTCGTCGGGCGGCTGGCCTGCCCGGTGCATGCCGTAGAGCAGCAGGAACTGGTTGCCGGTGTCG